>JBPCWF010000299.1:0-3436 GCA_051009775.1 Hyphomicrobiales bacterium
GGTTTTCAGGTGATAGGAATGGACGAAATAAGCGTGCAGCCCGCCGGCGCCGAGCGGTATGCCCTGGAGCACCGGATGCGGTCTGACCTCGTTCAGGGTGTTCCAGCCCATATGCGGGATCTTGAGCGCGGGGTCGTCCGGCTCGATCGCCACCACGTCACCGCCGATCCAGCCGAAACCTTCCGTGATGCCGTATTCGAGCCCCCGGTCGGCCATCAGCTGCATGCCGACGCAGATGCCGAGAAACGGCCGCGCCTGGCCGTGAACCGCATGCTCGAGCGCCTGCCACATGCCGTCAATGGCATTCAGACCCGGCTTGCAGTCGGCGAAGGCGCCGACGTCAGGCAGAACGATGCGGTCGGCGGACGACACCTTGTCCGGGTCGGCGGTGACCAGAATGTCGGTGCTGCAGCCGCGCTCCGACGCCATGCGC
The DNA here is from genome assembly GCA_051009775.1 of Hyphomicrobiales bacterium. Taxonomy (GTDB): domain Bacteria; phylum Pseudomonadota; class Alphaproteobacteria; order Rhizobiales; family JAJFHB01; genus JBPCWF01. The sequence continues at coordinate 434 of JBPCWF010000299.1, forward strand.
TCGAACGCCTTGGACGCGGAACGCAGGTTGCCGGACCCGTAGTCGATGATCGCGACGGTCACGTCTGTCCCCCGGGGGCGGGAAATAGTCCGGCCGGACCGCTGTCGCCGCCGAGCGCGGCCGCCACCTGGACCGGCTTCTCGGCCGGCACGGGTCCGGGATCGGGGGCGGTGCCGCCATGATCGACAAGCGACTGGAAGAAGCGCCTCTCGGCTTCGATCATCGGGCGTCCTATGACCACGCCGACATCCTGGTGGCCCTTGAGGCGCAGGGTCCAGCGCCTGAGGTTGTTGCCTTCGAAGGCAAGCAGAACGTTGGTGCCGAGGCTCAGAACATTGGTGATGACGTCGGACAGCGACAGGGCGAGGGCCGCAACGCCGATTGCAATGATCAGGGCGACGTACCCGGCGAGGGCGATCCACAGGCGGTGATAGATCAGCCAGAGAAAGGGTATGAACAGGGCGGGCCACGAAATGCCTTCCTTGATGAAGACGGTTTCGTCGCTGCGCTGCAGGATCTCGTCAGCGGCGCGCGCGCGGTGGTGGACGGTGTAGGTCGTCATTGCAGGCTGTTCATTTCGCTATGCGGCACAGGGCACGATCAACCATCTTCGCCGCCGAGCGTTCCCTTTGTCGAGGGAATGCTGCCGGCCATGCGCGGATCGATCTCGATGGCGCCACGCAGGGCTCTTGCGAGCGCCTTGTAGCATGACTCGACGATATGGTGGTTGTTGTCGCCATAGAGGTTTTCCATATGGAGGGTGACGCCGGCATTCTGGGCGAAGGCCTGAAACCACTCCTTGAAAAGCTCGGTGTCCATGTCGCCGATCTTCGGCCCGGTGAACGCCACCTTCCAGATCAGGTAAGGCCGGCCGGACACGTCGATGGCGGCGCGTGACATGGCTTCGTCCATCGGCAGGTAGGCATGGGCATAGCGGCGGATGCCGCGCCGGTCGCCAAGCGCCTTGCTCAGGGCCTGGCCGATGGCGATGCCGGAGTCTTCCGTCGTGTGATGCATGTCGATGTGAAGATCGCCGTCGACCCGCACATGAAGATCGATCAGGGAGTGCTTTGAAAGCTGCTCCAGCATATGGTCGAGAAAGCCGATCCCGGTCTGGACGTCATAGCTGCCCGAACCGTCGATATCGAGCTTGACCTCGATATCGGTCTCCGTCGTTTTCCGCTTGATTTCGGCGCTACGCATGATGGACAGGCCTGTGTTTGAACGGGCACACGCCGCGATCCGCCGACACAAATGGCCGCGGCGATGGCGCGCAGTCTTTTATCAGGTGATGCACCTTTGCGCCAGTTGGTGTGGAGCGGAGCCCGAAAGCGTCCTTAACAATAATCCGGGCCAGGGCGCGTCGGGGCTTTTCTTTGGCCCCGGGACGTCCTAAATGACGGACTGGGAGATTGGCAGAACTGGTTAGGACACCCCGTTTTGGCTGCAAATGACAAGGCAGACCGCATGATCTGGCACGGCACAACCATACTGACGGTGCGCAAGGGCGGAAAGGTCGTGGTCGCCGGCGATGGCCAGGTCAGCCTCGGCGATACCGTGATCAAGGGCAATGCGCGCAAGGTTCGGCCGCTCGGCGCCGGCAATGTGATCGCCGGTTTCGCCGGTGCGACCGCCGACGCCATGACCTTGTTCGAACGGCTCGAGGCCAAGCTGGAGCAGTACCCGACCCAACTGGCACGGGCCTGCGTCGAACTGGCGAAGGACTGGCGGACCGACCGCTATCTGCGACGGCTCGAAGCAATGATGATCGTGGCCGACCGGTCGGACAGCCTGGTCCTGACGGGAACCGGCGACGTGCTCGAACCGGAACAGGGTATTACCGCCATCGGTTCGGGTGGAAACTATGCCCTGGCCGCGGCCCGCGCACTGGCCGATACCGATCTCGGTGCCGAGGAGATCGCCCGGCGCGCCATGAAGATTGCAGCTGAAATCTGCGTCTATACCAATGACAGCCTGGTTGTCGAGATGCTCGACGCCGACAGTTGACGACGGCCATACGGCACAGTGAAATCTTTTCTCCATTCAAGCAGACATCCATGACCGACTTTTCCCCCCGTGAAATCGTATCGGAACTCGACCGCCACATCATCGGCCAGTCGGACGCCAAGCGTGCGGTCGCAATCGCCCTGCGCAACCGTTGGCGGCGCAAGCAGCTCGACGACGTCCTGCGCGAAGAGGTCATGCCCAAGAACATCCTGATGATCGGTCCGACGGGCGTCGGCAAGACCGAAATTTCGCGCCGCCTGGCGAAACTCGCCAACGCTCCGTTCATCAAGGTCGAGGCCACCAAGTTCACCGAGGTCGGATATGTCGGCCGCGACGTGGAGCAGATGATCCGCGACCTGACCGAGGCCGCGCTTGGACTGGTCCGAACGGTCAAGCGCAAGGAAGTCGAGGCCGCCGCCCATGTCAACGCGGAGGAAAGGGTGCTGGACGCCCTGGTCGGGGACACGGCCAGCCAGTCGACCCGCGATTCGTTCCGCAAAAAGCTGCGCGAAGGCCAGTTGGACGACAAGGAGATCGACGTTCAGGTCGCCGACCATTCCTCGGGCATGCCGGCATTTGAGATCCCGGGCATGCCCGGCTCCCAGATGAGCATGGTCAACCTCAATGAAATGCTCGGCAAGGCGCTCGGCGGCAGAACCAAGACAAAGCGCATGTGCGTGCGCGACAGCTACGAGCTTCTGATCGCGGAGGAATCGGACAAGCTCCTCGACGAAGAGCAGATCGTCCAGGAAGCGGTCGACCTGGTCGAGAATAACGGCATCGTGTTCCTGGACGAGATCGACAAGATCTGCGCGCGCACGGAGCGCCAGGGCGGCGACGTCAGCCGCGAAGGCGTGCAGCGCGATCTGCTGCCGCTGATCGAAGGGACTACTGTTGCGACCAAATATGGTCCGATGAAAACCGATCATATCCTGTTTATCGCCAGCGGTGCGTTTCATGTGGCTAAGCCGTCTGACATGTTGCCCGAATTGCAGG
>JBPCWF010000300.1:0-8855 GCA_051009775.1 Hyphomicrobiales bacterium
CGGGCTGGCGCACCTTCGCGTTTCTCGTCATCGCCTTCCTGCTTGTCGCATCTCCGGAACTGCGCGCCGTCACCATGCAGGCGATGGCCGACGCTTATCTGCAGGTCACGGTGTTCGTCGCCGGCACACTCGCTGTGGTCTACTCGCTGGAACGCATGCTCAAGGGGGATCTGGGCCGGTTTCTGAGCCGGGCGGGGCCGTGGCAGTCTGCCATTGCGGCGTTTCTCGGCGCGCTGCCCGGTTGCGGCGGCGCCATCATCGTGGTCACCCAGTACACCCGGGGCTATGTGAGCTTCGGCAGCGTGGTTTCCGTCCTGGTCGCGACCATGGGCGACGCGGCATTCCTGCTGCTCGCGCGCGAACCTCTGACCGGGCTCCTGATCTTCGCGGTCGGGCTCGGCGTCGGCACGGTGTCCGGCTGGGTCGTCGACGCAATCCACGGCACGTCCTTCATGCGGCCGGAGTGCGCCGACGATGCGCGCGACATGGCGTGCATGGAAGCCGACGCCCGGGACGCGGACGCAGCGCGCGCCCGCGGTGTGTTCCGGATAAGCCCGGTCTGGCTCGCCTGGCTGCTTCCGGGCCTTGTTCTGGGCATTCTGGTGGCCTTTCAAGTCGATACCGATGCGTTCGCGGGGCCCTTGGGTGCGGTCGAGCCGACCCTGTGGTTCGGGTTTGCCGGCGCGCTTCTGTGCTTCGTCATGTGGGTGCTGGCGCCGGCGCAGAACAGCCATGCGGGTCGTCAGGCCTACGCAGTTTCGCGCCAGTCGACCTGGACGCGCATTATCCTCGACACCAATTTCATCACCACCTGGGTGATCTTCGGCTTCCTCGTCTTCGAGATCGGGACCTATATCGCCGGCAGCGGCATCGAGCACTTCTTCAAGGTGTGGACGCCGTTTCTGCCGCTCATGGGCGTGCTGGTCGGGTTCCTGCCGGGATGCGGCCCGCAGATCGTCGTGACCACGCTTTATCTCTCGGGCCTGGTGCCGCTCTCGGCACAACTCGGTAACGCGATCAGCAATGACGGCGATGCCCTGTTCCCGGCCATTGCGCTCGCGCCCAGGGCCGCGGTTCTTGCGACACTCTATTCCGCCGTGCCGGCCCTCTTTGTCGCCTACGGCTACTTCTTCGCATTCGAATAGGGCCTGCTTGGCCTGACCGCCGGTTTGCGGTATCTCTGCGCCCTTCATTCCTCTCGGCGGGGCCTGTCTCCGCGTCACGTGGGACAGTGCGTTGCATGAAACCTAACCGTGAGTACTGGCCGGACGGCCATCCGGACGTCGCGCTGGGCAAGGTCGGTGTTCTCCTGATCAATCTCGGCACGCCCGAGGCGACCGACTACTGGTCGATGCGGCGTTATCTCAAGGAGTTCCTGAGCGACCGGCGGGTGATCGAGGTGCCCAGGGTGATCTGGTGGCCCCTGCTCAACGGCATCATCCTGACCACCCGGCCGTCCAGGAGCGGCGAGGCCTATGAGCTGATCTGGAACAAGGAACTGAACGAGTCGCCGCTCAAGACCATCACGCGCGGGCAATGCGAGCGGCTGGCGCAGGCGCTGACGAACACATCCGCCGACATCACGGTCGACTGGGCGATGCGCTACGGCAAGCCGTCGACCAAGGAGCGCCTGACTGCGCTCATGGATGCCGGCTGCGACCGCATTCTGATCGTCCCGCTCTATCCGCAATACAGCGCTGCCACCACCGGCACCGCCAACGACAAGGTGTTCGAAGTGCTGCAGAACATGCGCTGGCAGCCCGCCTTGAGGATCCTGCCGCCCTATCATGACGAGCCGGCCTACATCGATGCGCTGGCATCGTCGCTCACACAACATCTGGAAACGCTCGACTGGGCGCCCGATGTGGTGCTCGCTTCGTTCCACGGCCTGCCGCGCGAGTATCTCGACAAGGGCGATCCCTATCACTGTCAGTGCCAGAAGACCGGACGGCTCTTGAAAGAGAAGATGGGCTATGACGACGCCCAATTCCGGGTCACCTTCCAGTCGCGCTTCGGCAAGGCCGAATGGCTGCGCCCCTATACGGACGAGACCATCGCCGAACTGGCCAAGGACGGTGTCGGGAACATGGTGGTGATCACACCGGGCTTTTCCGCCGACTGCGTCGAGACGCTGGAGGAGATCGCCATGCAGGCGGCGGAGACGTTCCACGAGAACGGCGGAGAAAACTTCTCGACCGTGCCGTGCCTGAACGACACGGACGTCTCCATCTCAATGCTTGAGGGGTTGGTCAAACGCGAGTTGCAGGGCTGGATCTAGCGCGTTCTATTTCCGCCTGATTGCATCAGAATCGGTTAGTATTGCCGCCGATTCCGTGCGGGACGACCTGCGCGCCCATGGCAAGATCCGCTGCCGAGGAGGCCCAAATGCCCGAAGTGTTCCAAGGTGTCAGTCTATTCGTCCTCGTTCTGCTCATCCTGTTCGTGATCTTCCTGTTCCAGGCGATCCGGGTGGTTCCGCAGGGCTACAGTTACACGGTCGAGCGGTTCGGCCGCTACACCAGTACGCTGCAGCCGGGGCTCGGCATCATCGTGCCGTTCATCGACCGCATCGGCGCGAAGATGAACATGATGGAACGGGTGCTGGAAATCCCGAGCCAGGACGTCATCACCAAGGACAACGCCATGGTGACCGTCGACGGCGTCGCCTTCTTTCAGGTGCTCGATGCCGCCCAGGCGACCTACGAGGTGAACTTCCTGGAGAACGCGATCCTCAATCTCACCATGACCAATACCATGACGGTCATGGGCAGCCTGGACCTGGACCAGCTTCTGTCGCAACGCGACGAGATCAATCAGCGGCTCCTGAAGGTGGTCGATCACGCGACGACCCCCTGGGGCGTGAAAGTGACCCGTATCGAGATCAAGGACATCAACCCGCCACGCGACCTGGTCGACTCGATGGCGCGGCAGATGAAGGCGGAACGCGAGAAACGCGCGGCGATCCTCGAGGCGGAAGGGTTGAGACAGGCCGATATCCTCAAGGCGGAAGGCGAGAAGCAGGCGACGGTGCTGGCGGCGGAAGGCGAGAAGGAGGCGGCATTCCGCGAAGCCGAGGCGCGTGAGCGCCTGGCCCAGGCGGAAGCCAAGGCGACCGAAATGGTGTCCAAGGCGATCGCGGAAGGCGACATTCAGGCGGTCAATTATTTCGTCGCCACGAAATATGTCGAAGCGCTGCAGAAGCTCGCGACCGCACCCAATCAGAAGGTTCTGATGCTGCCCCTGGAGGCGTCGTCTGTGATCGGCTCGATTGCCGGCATTACGGAAATCGCGCGCGAGACCTTCGGCGGCGGTGGCCCCGGCAACAGCGGTTCGAGACCTTCGAGCGTGCCGCCGGTCAACAAACCGTCCTAGGCCCTATTCCCGCAACGCAGGAGCCCGACCGCTATGGAAGACCTGTTCGCAGCACTCGGTGACTGGACCTGGTGGATCGTGGCCGGCGTGTTGTTCGTGCTGGAGCTGCTGGCGCCCGGCGTGTTCTTCATGTGGCTCGGGCTTGCCGCCATCTGCGTCGGCGTTCTCGTCCTCATGGTCGACATTCCGTGGCAGGGCGAGGTCGCCGCCTTTGCGGTGCTGTCGGTGATCTCGCTGGTGATTTCGCGGGTGTTTTTTGCCGGCCGCCAATTTGTCTCCGACCGGCCCAACCTCAACAAGCGGATGCTGAACTATGTCGGCCAGCGCTATGTGCTGGACCAGCCGATCGTCAACGGACGCGGCCAGCTGCGGCTCGACGACACGCTCTGGGAGATCAGCGGCAAGGACGTTGCGGCCGGTGAATGGGTGCGGATAACGGGCGTCGACGGCTCAACCTTCCTGGTCGAGCCGAGCCCGGCGGCAAACTGAGGCAAATCTAGGGACTCTGCTTGCCGGTGCCGGAGACCTGGTGGTCAGGCGGCAGGGGAGGCGCTTCGCTCCTCACGAGGATGCTGATGCGCCGGTTGGCGGCGAGAAACACATCGTCGGGAAACAGCGGTTCGGTATCGGCCTTGCCGATGACGGCGGCAAACTGGTCCGCCGGAACGCCATGCTCGGCAAGGACGCGGCGCGCGGCATTTGAGCGGTCCGCGGTCAACTCCCACAGGGAATACCCGTCGGACCGGTAGAGCTTGGTCGCGTCGGAGTGGCCGGTGATGACGATGCGGTTGGGCATCCTGCGCAATACCGGCGCCATCTTGGTCAGGATGGCGCGCATATGCGGGTAGGGGTCGGCTTTGCCCGGCGCGAACATGGCGCGGCCGTCCTGATCGATCAGTTGAACGTGCAGGCCCTCCGGCGTCTCCTCGACGATGATGTTGGTCGAAAGTTCGGTGATCTCGGGCAGCTCCTGCCAGGCCTGGCGCAGGGAAGCCGCGGCAAGGGCGAATTCGCGCGGGCGGTTGATGTCGGCTTCGGCAAACTGGTGCGTGTTCGCCTCTGGTCCCTGCCGGGTGTGCTGGTTGTGCGGGATGTCGGCGAAGTCTGTGTCGTTCTCACGCGGCAGCTGCGACACCTGCTTGACGTAGTCGCGCACCGGGGCGCCTTCGATCTCGATCATGCCCGCCTTGATCGTGGTCTTCTTGACGCCGAACGCATCGCGCATGGAGCCGGCGACGACCTGCAGCTTCTCCTTGTCCTGGATCGAGAATGAAATGATCAGAACGAAGAAGCAGACGAGAAGGGACATGAGGTCGGCAAAGGTGACGATCCACTCGGGCGCGCCCTCCTGTACGACGACTGATCTGCCTTTCTTGGACATGGTGTCGCTCCGCTCCGCGCCGCCGCCTTACGCGGCCTCCGCGAAGTCCGCCCTTTGTTTCTCCGGCAGATAGGCGATGAGCATTTCCTTGATGATGTCCGGGCTCTTGTTCTCGCGGATCTGCTCGATGCCGTCGATCGCAAGGGTCAGGTGAACCTGCTCGGCCTTGAACTTGGCGTCGAGTTTCTCGGAGATCGGCAGGCAGATCAGGTTGGCGATCAGCGCGCCGTAGAGTGTGGTCAGAAGCGCAACGGCCATGGAGGGGCCGATGGTCGAGGGATCGTCCATGGTGCTCAGCATCTGCACCAGGCCGACCAGTGTGCCGATCATGCCGAAGGCCGGGGCGGAATCGCCCATTGCCTTGAAGAAGCGCTTGCCTTCCTCGAGCCGCTCGAGGGTGAGGTCGCGCTCGCGCTCGAGCGATTCCACGATGAACGCCCCTTCATAGCCGTCGGCAATGTATTGCGCGCCTTTGGCCAGGAATTCGTCCTCGATGTCGACCCCCTCGAGGCCGAGCGGGCCGCTCTTGCGGATGATGTCGGCCAGGCGGGCGACCTCGTCGATCACTTCGCGCGGATTGAGCTTCTTCTGCGTGAACGCGATCTTGCCGCCGATGACGAAGGAACCGAGCACGTGGGACAGCTGGAACCGCAGCACGGTCGCCGCGATCGTGCCGCCAAACACGATCAGGAGGGACGGCACGTTCACGAACGTCATGAATTCGCCGCCCATGAAAATCGCGGCAGCGACGATGATGCTGCCGAGAATGATGCCGATTATGGTTGCCAGATCCATTGCAGATCCCCTGAGGGCTCGCCTCAGCCTCTCCTTGTCCCCTTGAGCGCCCCGCACAGGGCGCGCCTCCTGTTTGCAAGCTAACAGCCGAAGCCTAAATAATCGCTAATCCAAGGTTGACGTAAAGCTTGGCTGCTGCACGCATTGCGCATGGTTAACAGTGTTTTAAAGTGTCCGACGCTGTGTAAATCGCATCTTTAGTCTGAGATCTCATGGCAATAAAATCGCTTCTTTGAGTCCAGTTGCACCGTCATACGCATAACAGTGGGCGATAACACTTCGAGTTTTCCGGATAAGCAGCCTGAACAACCGGCCCTCCTCACCAGAGGTGCCGATCCGGCACAGCGTCCTCTGCGCCCTACATCAGATATTAACCCTGAAAATCTAGTGTCGGCGCAGTGCCTGTGATGGCGGACCGCAGGGGTTCGCGTCCAACGGATCATCGTTGCAATGTGCGGGCGCATGTCTGTCGCGTGTGATGTGCCGATGTATGCTCGCCTTTGCCCTGTCCTAGTGCTCACGGCCCTGATCGCCATGGCGGTGCCGGGCCCGGTGCGGGCGCAGCAGGTGACCCCGCTGCCGCTGCCCGGTGAGTACAATGAGCCGCTCGGCCTGAGATCCGGTGCATTCATCTTCTATCCGTCGGTCGAAACCGGCATCGAACTCACCGACAACGTCTTTCAGTCTTCCCAGAACGAGCGCGGCGACCGGGGCTATTTCGTCGCGCCCGCCTTGCGTATCGAAAGCGACTGGGTGCGCCATTCGCTCAGGGTCGATGCGTCGAGCCGCCATCTCTACTATTTCGGCAATCCGTCGGAGGACGAGCTGGAGGTCGATGTCCGCGCCGATGGCCGGATCGACATCAAGCGGAGCACAAGGCTGGACGTTGAAGCCTCCTACAACCTCGATCAGGAGGGCAGGGGCAGCATCAACGTGCCGGGCGCCGCCGCGGAACCGCCCAACGAGCATGAGTTCGGGGGCGAGGCGGTGCTCACGCACGATGTCGGCCGCTTCGAGGTCTCGGTCGGCGGCAGTGCGGAGTACAACCTGTTCGAGGACGTCGATCTCATCGGCGGGGGCACGCTGAACAACTCGGACCGCAATTTCACCGAAATCGGTGGCGCGTTGCGCATCGGCTACGATGTCTCGCCGAGGATACAGCCTTTCGTCAGCGCGGAATATTCGGTCCAGCGCTATGACAACAGGATCGACGACAACGGACTGCGCCGCGACTCCGAGCAGTTCGACGCCGAAGCCGGGCTGCGTTTCGAGCTGAGCCCGGCGCTGAGCGGAACCGTGGCCGTCGGATATGTCCGCCGGGAGTTCGAAGACCCGGCGCTGTCGACAATCGATGACTTCACGATCAACGGCTCGCTCCTGTGGCAGCCGACGCCGATCACGTCCGCCGAGTTCACGGTCAATACCGACATCGATGAAACCGGGGTCGGCTTTTCGTCGGGCGCTCTGGTGCGGGTCGTCGGCCTTTCGGTCAACCACGCGCTGCGCGACAACCTGTTGCTCGCCGCCAGGGCGCAATATGCGATCAGGGACTTCAGAGGCACATCGCTGACCGAAGAGACCACGTACCTCGCCGCCGGCCTGACCTATCAGCTCAACCGGGCGGCGGCGCTCAGGGCCGGGTATTCGTTCGAGAAATTCGACAGCAGCACGGCCGGCAGCGACTACATCGAAAACCGCATTCTGGTCAGCCTCCTGCTGCAGCGGTGAGACGTGGCATTTATCCGTTCTGTTCCTGACCGTCCATGATGGCGGTCAAAGCGGCGCGGAACTCAGGCCCGATGTCTTCGCGGCTGAGCGCGTAGGCCACATTGGCTGAGAGAAATCCGATCTTGTTGCCGCAGTCGTAGCTCTTGCCTTCGAACCTCACACCGCGGAACGGCTGGTCCGCCATCAGCCGGATCATGGCGTCGGTGAGCTGGATTTCGCCGCCCGAGCCCGGGTCCTGGGACGCCAGCAGGCCGAAGATCTCCGGCTGCAGGAAATAGCGCCCGAGGATCATCAGATTGGACGGCGCGGCATCGGCGTCCGGCTTTTCGACCATCTCCGTGATCTTGAACGACCGGCCGGTGTCTTCGGCGACGCCGACGATGCCGTAGCGGTGGATATGTTCCCGGGGCACTTCCTCGACCGCCAGGATGTTGCCGCCGACACGGTCATACTCGTCCATCATCTGGGCGAGACAACCCCGTTCCGCATGCACCAGCACGTCGGGCAGCAACAGGGCGAAGGGCTCGTCGCCGACCAGATGCCGCGCGCACCAGACCGCGTGGCCGAGGCCGAGCGGTTCCTGCTGGCGGGTGAAACTGGTTTCGCCCGCGCCCGGGCGCTCGGTCTCCAGCAGCGTCAGTTCCGGTGTCTTGCCGCGCTCGCGCAGGGTCTGCTCGAGCTCGAACTGCTTGTCGAAATGGTCCTCGATCACCCCCTTGTTGCGTCCGGTGACGAAGATGAGATGCTCGATGCCGGCCTCCCTGGCCTCGTCGACCACGATCTGGATCACCGGACGGTCGACCACGGTCAGCATTTCCTTCGGCATGGCCTTGGTTGCGGGCAGAAACCGGGTGCCCAGCCCGGCCACGGGGAATACGGCCTTCTTGATCGGTTTGTTCATGATTTCCGTTCTGCAGATTGGATGGGGTGGGTAGCCATGCTTACGAGTCTTCAATTATTCTCTGCCAGACTTAACGCATCGCGACAAGGCGGCCCTTGGAGAATAAGACGGTCATGACGGTCCTGGTGACGGGCGGCGCCGGTTATATCGGCAGCCATATGGTGCTTGAACTGCTCGATGCCGGGCAGGACGTGGTGGTGCTCGACAATCTGTCGACCGGTTTCGACTGGGCGGTGCCGGAGCCGGCGAAGCTCGTTGTCGGCGATATCGGCGACGAGGCTCTGGTCGGCACGCTGCTGTCGGATCACGGGATTGACGCCGTGATCCATTTTGCCGGTTCTATCGTCGTGCCGGACTCGATCGCCGACCCGCTCGGCTACTATCACAACAACACGGTGAAATCGCGCACCCTTATCGCCTGCTGCGTCGAGGCCGGGGTGCGCCAGTTCATCTTCTCGTCAACCGCCGCCGTCTATGGCATTCCCGATGAGAACCCGGTTTTCGAGACCGCGCCACTGGCGCCGATCTCGCCTTACGGCACGTCCAAGCTGATGACCGAATGGATGCTGCGAGACGCCGCCGCGGCCCACGACTTCCGTCATGTCGCCCTGCGCTATTTCAACGTTGCCGGCGCCGAGCCGAGAGGGCGTTCGGGGCAGTCGACGCCCGAGGCCACAC
>JBPCWF010000301.1:0-2880 GCA_051009775.1 Hyphomicrobiales bacterium
GCGGCGCGCATTCGGTAGCCCGCGCTGCCGCGCATGTCGCTCATGGGTTGGTAGTCCCGTTCCAGGGCGTTCATGGCGGCGAGGATACGGGCTTCGGTCCATGGTCCGTCGGCGAGCGCGGCTTCGCATTGGCTTGCGCGGTGAGGTGTTCCCGCCATGCCGCCGAAGCAAATGCGGATCTGCGCGACCTTGCCCCCGGCGAGGACGGCGGAGAACGCGCCGCACACGGCGGAGATGTCCTGGTCGAAACGTTTGGAGAGCTTGTAGCAGCGAAAAACCTGGTCCGGCACGGGCCTGGGCACGATGACCTTCTCGACGAACTCGCCCGGCCGGCGGTCCTGCCGGCCATAGGCGATGAAGAAGTCCTCCAGCGGTATGGTGCGCCGCTCATCGCCATGACGCAGCTGCAGCTGCGCGCCGAGCGCGATCAGGGCCGGCGGCGTGTCGCCGATCGGCGAGCCGTTGGCGACATTGCCGCCGAGGGTGGCGACATTCCTGATCTGCAGCGAGGCAAAGCGGCGGATCAGCTCGCCGAAATCGGGAAAATGTTCGCCCAGGACGTCATGGGCGTCGGCCAGGGTGGCGCCGGCGCCGATCGCGATCTCGCGGTCGCCGACGTCGATTTCCTTGAGCTCTTCAACATTGCCGATGAAGATCAGGGTGTCGAGCACGCGGTGCTGCTTGGTGACCCAGAGCCCGACATCGGTCAGGCCGGAAATGATATGGGCGTCCGGGTGCGCGGAACAGAGTTCGGCAAGCGCATCCGTCGTCGCCGGCGCGTAATAAGTGCGCGCACCCTGCCCGATCCGCACCGTTTCTCCGTCACGCCACGCCGTAAGCCGCCCATGGGTCCCGCCGGCGTCTTCGGCATGCGTCGCCTGAGCGATCCGCTCACCGGCATCGAGGATCGGGCCGTAGCCGGTGCAGCGGCAGAGATTGCCGGCGAGGATGTCCTTGAGCGCCTGGCGGTCGGGCGTGGCGCCGTTGGCCGACTGGGCGTAGAGCGACATGACGAAGCCGGGCGTGCAGAAGCCGCATTGCGAGGCGTGGGTGTCGCACAGTGCCTGCTGCACCGGATGCAGGGCGCCGCGGCCGCCGCCGAGATCCTCCACCGTGATCAGCTGCTTGCCGTCGAGCAGCGGCATGAACTGGATGCAGGAATTGACCGCGCGATAGGTCATACCGTCTTCGCCGGCTTCGCCGAGCACGACGGTGCAGGCGCCGCAATCGCCCTCCGCGCAGCCTTCCTTTGTGCCGCAGCGGCGCTCGGTTTCGCGCAGATAGCGCAGAACGGTCATGGTCGGGTCGATCTCGCCGACCTGACGCTCCTCGGAGCCCAACAAAAAGCGGATCCCCTCGCGCATCAGCTGCCCCGATAAGTCGAGTAGGCGTAAGGCGAAAGCAGGAGTGGCACGTGGTAGTGATGATCGCTGCCGGAGATGCCGAAGCGGATGACCACGTCGTCCAGGAACTTCGGTTCGGGCAGATCGAGCCCGAGCGCGTCGAAATAGGCGCCGGCGTGGAACACCAGCTGATAGCGCCCGGTCTGGAACGTGTCGCCTTCGAGCAGGGCCGCATCGCAGCGCCCGTCCGCATTGGTGACCGCTTCCGCCAGACGTTCCGGTGGTCCTTCATGGCCGATACGGAACAGTTCGATCCTCAGGCCATGCGCCGGTTTGCCATGTGCCGTATCGAGCACATGGGTTGTCAGTCTTCCCATGCCGTTTCCTCACGGGGCCGCGTCTTAGGTGCTACGACCTTAGTATGATTTCCGGTACCGTACACGCGCGGCGCGCGTTTTGAAGAGGCCGGAGCACGCAAAGACTTTATATATTTTCTTGAAAATCTCCGCCTTTATCAAGATTTCCTATAAATGCTATCGCTGTGCCGTTGGAAAAACACTGAACGGGAGCACTCGCATGAGCAGCGAACCTGAAGACAATCTGACCCCGAGCCCTACGGCCATGGCACGGGCCGCTTTCGTCGACCGGTTCGGCGGTGTTTACGAGCATTCGCCCTGGATCGCCGAACACCTCTGGGCTCAGGGCATCGAAGAGACGCACGACACTGCGGCCGGCCTTCACGCCGCGCTTGCGGCGATAATGGAGACCGCCGGCCCGGACGAGAAGCTGGCCCTGATCCGTGCCCATCCCGATCTCGCGGGCAAGGCGGCGGTGCGCGGCGAGCTGACCGAGGCGTCGACCTCGGAACAGGCGGGCGCCGGGCTCGACCAGTGCACTGCTCGGGAGTTCGAGCGGTTCCAGGCGCTCAATGCAGCTTACAAGGACAAGTTCGGGTTCCCCTTCATCCTGGCGGTGAAAGGCAAGACCCGCCACGATATCCTTGAGGCGTTCGAGGCGCGGACAGACAACGACCCGGAGACCGAGTTCGCCACCGCGCTTGGCGAAATCAACAAGATCGCATTTCTGCGCCTCGTTGCGCTGACCGGCACATCATAAAGGTCGCCGTGTTCCGGATCCGATCCGGGCCAGGCTGTCAGGTGTTCTTGAAACCCGTTGGCGTCTTTGCGCTTATCCCGGGCCTGTTTTGCCGCTACAACATCATTTGAACGGCAACCGCCAGAGCCCCGGTGAACCCCGCCATGACCACCGACGACCGTATCCTCATCGACTGCCTGCAATACTGCAACTGGTCGCCGGACATCTTCCGCGACATGCGCGCCGGCGGCGTTACCGCTGTGCACGTCACGATCTGCTATCACGAGCAATTCCGTGAGACCGTGCAGAACATGGAGCAATGGAACCGCTGGTTCCAGGACCATGGCGACCTGATCGTGCCGGGCCGCACCGCAGACGACGTGCGCGCGGCGAAAGCCGAGGGCAAGACGGCGATCATCTTCGGCTTTCAGAACTGTTCGCC
>JBPCWF010000302.1:0-2850 GCA_051009775.1 Hyphomicrobiales bacterium
CGTAGGCCGTCGCGATCGCCGCCTCGTCGGCGCCGGTCTCGTCGATGATCCGGTTGATGAAGGACGCGCCGCCGCGATTGATCATGCTGTTGGCGAGCATGGTGGCGATGATCTCCCGGCGCAGGCGATGACCCCGGATCTCGTCCGGGTATTTGTCCTGCAGCCGGGTCGGGAAATAGCGCATCAGGTCGCTCTCAAGGTAGGGATCGTCGGGCACCTTGCTGGCAAGCAGCCTGTCGAACAGGGTGATCTTGGCATAGGCGAGCAGCACGGAGAGCTCCGGCCGGGTCAGCGGACTGGACTGCGCCTCGCGCTCCACCATGTCGGCTTCGTCGGGCAGAAACTCGATCGCCCGGTCGAGCTCGCCGGCATGTTCGAGCTTGCGCATCAGCCTCGACTGGAAGCCGATTTCCGCGAGCCCCCGCGTCTCGATCAGGGTCAGGGCAAGCGTCTGAACGTAGTTGTTCCTGAGACAGAGCGCGGCGACCTCGTCGGTCATCTCCGCCAGGAGCTTGTTGCGCGCGGGCCGGGTCAGCTTGCCGGCCGCTTCTGCGGCGCCGAGCGTGATCTTGATATTGACCTCCACGTCGGACGAGTTGACCCCGGCGGAGTTGTCGACCGCATCCGTGTTGACCCGGCCGCCATTGAGCGCGAACTCGATCCGGGACCTCTGGGTCAAACCGAGATTGGCGCCTTCGCCGATGACCTTGACACGAAGCTCTTTTGCCGTGATGCGCACCGCATCATTGGCCCGGTCTCCGGCATCGTCGTCGGTTTCCGTGCTGGCCCGGATATAGGTGCCGATGCCGCCGAACCAGAGGAGATCGGCCTCCGACTTGAGCAAGGCCTGGATCAGCTCGAGCGGCGCCGCCTGTTTTCCGGTGAGGCCGGTCAGCGCGCGGATCTGATCGCTCAGGCCTATCGATTTGAGCGAACGGCTGAACACGCCGCCGCCTTTGCTGATCAGTTTGGCGTCATAGTCGGCCCAGGTGGTGCCGGGCGTGTTGAACAGGCGCTTGCGCTCCTTGTAGCTCGCCGCGGGATCCGGGTCAGGGTCGATGATGATGTCGCGATGGTCGAAGGCGGCCAGCAGTTTGGTCTGCTTCGACAGGAGCATGCCGTTGCCGAATACATCGCCCGACATGTCACCGACACCGATCACGGTGAACGGGGTAGTCTGGATGTCCCGGTCCATTTCCCGGAAGTGGCGCTTGACCGCTTCCCAGCCGCCACGCGCGGTGATGCCCATTTTCTTGTGGTCGTAGCCGGCCGAGCCGCCCGACGCGAAGGCATCGCTCAGCCAGTGGCCGCGATCGTCGGAAATGCCGTTGGCGATATCGGAAAACGTCGCGGTGCCCTTGTCCGCGGCGACCACCAGATAGGGATCATCGCCGTCATGCCGCACGACCTCCTTGGGCGGCACCAGTTTGGCGCCGTCAAGATTGTCGGTCACGTCGAGCAGGCTTGAGATGAACATCATGTAGCAGCGCACGCCTTCATTCAGGAACTCTTCGCGCGTGGTCGCCTGACCCAGATGCTTCGGCACGAAGCCGCCCTTGGCGCCGACCGGCACGATCACCGCGTTCTTGACCTGCTGCGCCTTGACCAGGCCGAGCACTTCGGTGCGGAAGTCCTCCGGCCTGTCCGACCAGCGCAGGCCACCGCGCGCGATCATGCCGAAGCGCAGGTGCACGCCCTCCACGTCCGGCGAATAGACGAAGATCTCGGCATAGGGCCGGGGTTCCGGCAGGCCGTCGACTTCCTTGCTTCTGATCTTGATCGCGATTGCGGGACGGTGCGTACCGTCTTCGGCGGTCTGAAAGTAGTTGGTCCGCAGTGCAACCGTGATCAGGTTGGCGAAGCGGCGCAGGATGCGGTCCTGGTCGAGGCTCGGCACGTCCTGCAGCTTGGTCTCGATCTTGGAGAGAATCCTTTTCTGCGCCCCGTCCCGCGCCTTGGCGGCCCCGTCGAGGCCGAACCGGGCGTAGAACAGGTTCACCAGAAGCGCGGCGATGTCGGAGTAGGAGATCAGTGTGCTCTCGACATAGCGCGCGGAGAAGGCGAGCCCGGTCTGACGCAGATATTTTCCGCAGGCGCGCAGCATGGAGACGTCGCGCCAGGCCAGGTTCTTCTTGAGCACCAGGCTGTTATAGGTGTCGTTCTCCGCGTCGCCGCGCCAGACCGCGAGAAAACAGGCCTCTAGCGCCGGTTTCACGGTGTCGAGTTTGATCCCTTCGCCTTCCGCCGCTTCCAGGGCGATTTCGTGAATCCACACGATCGCCACCTCGCCGTCGCCGGCGCAGCTGACCTTGTAGGAGCGTTCGTCGATCGCCCTCAGGCCCATATTCTCCAGGATCGGCAACCGGTCGCTCAGCGCGATCGGCTCACCCATGTGATAGATCTTGAGGCGCAGCCGGGTTTCGGCATCGTTCGGACCGCGATAGAAATCGATGCCGAGATCGCCCTCCGCGGTCAGGCCCTCGATATGGTCGATATCGCCTAGTGCCTGGGCCGGTTCAAAGGCCTCCTGATAGGCGCCGGAGAACGCATTGACGTAACAGTTTTTCAATGCCGCAGCCTGGTCGGGCTCGCAATGTGCGGCGATCGCTTCGCCGAGCCGGTCGTCCCATGTCTTGACGATCTCGAGCACCTGGAGCTCGAGTTCGGCGACGTCCGGCGACGGCGTCGCACCTTCCACGCGCCCGATGATATAATGCACCCGCACCAGCGAGCCTTCCGGGAACGCGGGATAGAACGCGGAGACGCCGCCGTCATAGGCCTTCGCCAGAAGCTCGCCGACATTGACCCTGACGCGCGTGTTGAACCGGTCGCGCGGGATGAACGCAAGGG
>JBPCWF010000303.1:0-14356 GCA_051009775.1 Hyphomicrobiales bacterium
ATTACCAATGGTGTGTGTTTGCATGTGCCGAACTGGATCCTCCGATCATGATGGTCTTTGACAACACGATGCGCCCGCTCGAGGCCATGCGCCCGCCGGGTGCACAGCATGACGCCAAACTCGCTGCCCGTGGACGCAGCGATTTCGCACTCCGCGCCGACATAGTGTCGGAGGTCCTCAGCGATCGCGACCATCTGCTTGGATCCGAATTCTCGGGCGCGGATATTCTTGTCGGCCACAGCTGCTTCATGGCCACGCACACCGGGCTGATCGGCGGTTACCCCATCCTCGAAGCGTACTATGATCGGCTGAAGCAGCGGCCAGGCCATCGGCGGGCTTACGGCGCGTGAACCGACAACACCTCAAAAACGCAAATGAACAACAGGAGAGACTTTCATGCCCAACTACATGTTTGCCTATCATGGCGGAAAAAAGCCGGAGAGCCCCGAGGCCGGAGCCGCGCTCATGGCGCAATGGAAGGCCTGGGTTGCCGGCCTTGGCGATGCCATGGTTAATCCCGGCACGCCGTTGGGAATGTCCAAAACGGTCAGTTCCGAAGGCGTGGCTGACGATGGCGGCGCCAATCCCTTGTCCGGGTTTTCCGTCGTGGCAGCCGACGACATGGATGCCGCGCTTGAGATAGCCAAGGGGTGCCCGTTCCTGGAAATGGGCACGATCGAAGTCGCGGAAATGATGGAAATGCAGTGACCGCCACCGCGGCCATCTGTCGGGCCCGACGCTAACGGCCGTTCCGCGCCATGACGAACAGGCATTCGAGCGCGGTGCGGCCCGCCAGGTGCGCCGTCATGCCGTTGACGTCGTGCGGCGGGCTCACCGTGTTGATGTCGACGCCGACAACATTGAGCCCGCTCATGCCCTGGATGATCTCGAAGCCTTCGCGCGCAGAACTCCCGCCCCACACCGGATTGCACACGGCGGGCGCGCAGGCCGGGTCGTAGAAGTCCATGTCCCAGCACAGATAGACCGGCCGCGAGCCGATCACCGATTTGAGCTCTGCCAGCACATCGTCGAAGCCCCGTGACCGCATCTCCCGGTCCGGGATCAGCCGGTACCCGAGCGACTGGGTATGGGCGAACACGTCCCTGGTCGAGATCGGGCCGCGCGGGCCGACATGGAAACTCTTTTCGGTATCGACGAGCCCTTCCATCGCGGCATAGGTGAACGTCGTCCCGGTCGTGTGAACGCCGGGCGCCGGCGCCGGATAGGCGTCGGTATGGGCATCCCAATGGAGCAGCACCAGCCCGTCATGGTGCGGTGCCAATGCGCGCAGTTGCGGCAGGGACACCGACCCGTCGCCGCCGAAAGTCACCGGAACGGTGCCGCTGCCCGCAATTGCGCCGACAGCGCTTTCTATGGTCTCGAAAGACCGCTCCCGGTCGGCCGGCCAGACCACCACGTTTCCGCAATCGACCAGTCCAAGCGCCACTCTCAGATCGAGATCCGGATCGTGCGGGTCGAAGAATTCGAGCTGTTCGCCTTGCTCGCGGATGGCATCGGGCCCCATACGCGAGCCGACGCGAACCGGCGCTACGCCCATATCGAAGGGAATACCGACAATCGCCGCACGCGCAGTCTCAAGCGACAGGCTGTTCGGCAGATCCATGAAACCGCGCACGGGCCTGAACAATGCCGGATCCAGACCGGGGGCCTGCGATTGTGTCATCTTGAACTTACCTCTGTCCGGACTTGACCAATGCGTCGAACCGCATCAGATCCTCCACCAGTTCTTCCATGTCCGCCAGTGCGATCATGTTGGGGCCGTCGGATGGCGCATTGTCGGGATCGTCATGCGTTTCGACGAACAGGCCTGCGACGCCTACTGCGACGGCCGCCCGGGCAAGCACGGGCACGAACTCGCGCCGCCCGCCGCTTGCGGTGCCCTGTCCGCCCGGCTCCTGCACCGAGTGCGTGGCATCGAAAATCACCGGACAGCCGGTCGATTGCATGATCGGCAAGCCGCGCAGGTCCGAAACCAGGGTGTTGTAGCCGAACGATGTGCCCCGTTCGGTGAGGAGCACGTTCGGGTTGCCGGAGCGCACGATCTTGTCGACCACGGGCGCCATGTCCCACGGCGCCATGAACTGTCCCTTCTTGACGTTGACCGCCCGTCCGGTTTCCGCGGCGGCAACCAGGAGATCGGTCTGGCGGCACAGAAATGCCGGGATCTGCAGCATGTCGGCGACCGGCTCGAGCAAGCCGCATTGGTAGGGGTCGTGGACGTCGGTGAGAACCGGCACGCCGAGCTCGCGTCTGAGGTCTGCAAAGACCGGCAATGCGGCATCGATGCCGGCGCCGCGCGCACTGTCGAGGCCGGTGCGGTTGGCCTTGTCGAAGGACGTCTTGAAGATGAAGCCGATACCGAGCCGCCCGGTCAGTTCCTTGAGGTGCCCGGCGATTTCGAAGGCATGGTCCCGGCTCTCGAGCTGGCATGGCCCGGCGATCAGGACCATCGGGCCATCATTGGCGATCGGGATGTCGCCGATATGGACGCAAGCTGCCGGTGTCATGCCCTCCCCTTACCGGCTCGCACCTGCAAAGGCAAACGCGGGCTCAGGACCCTGCCGGGCTGGACAGGATCAGGCAGGTGGTCGAGCCGTGCGCCAGCAGCCGGTCGTTGCAGTCGACCAGTTTGGCCTCCGCGGTCGCCACCCGGCGGCCGGAATGGATCGACGTGCCGATCGCCCGGACGGTGCCCGTGTCCCTGGTCATGGCGCGCACATAGTTGATCTTGAGCTCGATGGTCGTATAGCCGACGCCCCGCCCGAGCACGGTCTGGACCGCGCATCCCATGCAGCTGTCGAGGATCGACGCCGCATAGCCGCCGTGAACGACGCCGTGCGGATTGTAGTGCTGTTCGGACGGTTCGCCCTCGAACACCGCGCGGCCCTCGGCCACTTCGGCGATCCGGAAGTCCAGGAGCTTGGCATAGGCCGGCGGCGTGCCCTGCTCTATCATCGACTTGAGCTGCTCCAGCCCGGTCATGTCGTGAATATCCATTGAAGCTCCTTGTTCTTCGCACCGGGTCAGCCGGGCCGTTTGCGGAACTCGATCAGTGTGCCGAAGGCGTTGCGCGCCAGAACCGCAATCCCCTCCGACGTCCGCGTCCATGGGATCGAGCCGGTGCCGAGCGCCAGCGCAACCGCTTCGGGCCGCTCGACATCGATGACCATTGCCGCCAGCAGGGGCCCGTCGCCGAGAGCGGGAGCGGTGCCTGTACCGTATCGGCGCTCATAGGCGCCCGGCGTCAGCACCCGTATCTCGCCGCGGGCGGTCGCCACATGCAGGTTGCGGCCGTCGGCCGAAACCGCGTCCGCCGACTGCAACCCGGCAAAGAATTCCCGGTAGCGTCCCGGCTCCGCGGCCACCATGATGGCGGCGCCGACGGTCTGCGCCGAATTGCCATGGATCTGATACTCGGGCTTCCAGAAATGCTCCGGGGCATGCTGCTGGCAGCAGAAGAATGCCGCCCGGGGCATGTCCGCATGGGTGGCGAAGGCCAGCGTGAAGCCCACGGTCACGTCCGAGCCGTCAGGCAGCCTGGCGCTGCGGGAAAAGTCGAACGGCGCATAGGTATCGAGCCCGCCGGATGCAAATTCCGCCTGGTCGGCACGCGCGTCCGAACTCTCGAACACCAGCATGGAGCAGCCTTCACGCCGCGCCAGAAAGTCCCGGTTGAAGGCGCCGAAGCTGAACCGGCCGGGCTCATGTTCGGGAATGGCGGCCGGGTTGGCGACCGTGAGGAGCTCGAGGAAACAGCCGTCCAGCTGCGCCAGGCTGTTGGCGGTGCCGAACGGATGCTGCGCCGTCGGCGTCAGCGTGAACCCCATGCGGCCATAGACGTCGCGCGCCGCCTCCAGATCGTTGACGCACAACACAAGATGATCGATGCCGCGACCCATCGCACTGCCCCTTGCCGCTCAGTCGTTCCGCTGCGATCCGCCGCCGGGGCCAAGCACCCGTTCGAGGCGGTCCATGTCCTTGAGATGCACGTCGTGCTGCGGGAACGGGATCTCGATCCCCGCTTCTTTCAGCGCCTTGAAGATCGCATAACGCAGGTCGCTGGAAACCGTGAGAAGGTTATCGACGTCAATGATGTAGCAGCGCAGCTCGAAATCGAGCGAGCTCGGGCCGAAGTCCCTGAAATAGACGTAAGGCTCCGGTGCGCGCAGCACCATGACCTGATCCGCTGCACATTGCAGAAGCAAGGCTTGAACCTGTTCGGGATCGGAGTTGTAGGAAACCCCGACGGGAATGGTCAGACGCCCCATCTTGTCGCTGTGGGTCCAGTTCTTGACGGTCCCGGTGATCAGGGTCGAGTTCGGAATGATCACTGTCGAGCGGTCGAAGGTCTCGATTTCGGTCGCACGCACATTGATCTGCCTGACGGTCCCCTGCTCCGTGCCGACCACGATCCAGTCGCCGACCCGGATCGGACGCTCCGCCAGGAGAATGAGGCCGGAAACGAAATTGTTGACGATGCTCTGCAGGCCGAAACCGATACCGACACCAAGGGCGCCGGCGACAATCGCCAGATTTGTGAAGTCGATACCGGCATAGGTCGCCGCGAGCAGCACCGCCGCAATGATGCCGGCATAACTGGCGCCGGTCTTGATCGAGTCGCGTATACCGCGATCGAACCGGGTGCGCCGAAGCAGCCTGGTGTCGAGCCACTGCACCAGGAACCGTGTCAGCAGCAGACCCGCCAGCAGCACCACGAAGGCGAGCAGGATCTTGGACGGCGAGATCGTGACATCGCCGATCCGGAAGCCGAAGAAGGCAATCGACAGCCAGCTCTTCAGATCGATCCACGTCACCGTCCACTGCAGGACAACGAGCGGCAGGGCGACAAACACCAGCAGGATGTCGATGAAGGTGCTGAGCGTAATCCCGAGCCGCTCGATCGCCCGGTCGCTCATCGAAAATGTACGGCGCAGGAAATCGCCGAGCAACTGGCCCCGTTCAAGGCCCGAGGTCAGCGCCTCATCCGCCAGATGGTGCAGCAGATAGACCGAGACCAGAATGACGCCCGTACTGATGATCTGCACGCTCAGGAACGACGCCAGCGCGACATAGCCCAGAAGCAGGGCGATCAGACTGACCGAGGCGACCACCCACAACAGCCCCCTGATCCTGCCGATCCAACTGAAATATCCCGCCGTCTGCACGGGCGCGGGTATGCCGGCCGCTTCCGCCTCCGCCGCCTCGCTCTGCGCGCCCCGCACCGCGGCCACCAGAACGGCCATCAAAAGCAGGATGACCGTGGTGCTTTCGATGGCGCTTTGCATGACCGTGAACTGGACCGGCAGGAACAGCACCGAACTCAGCTCCGACATAAAGACGCCGATGGCAAAGACCAGCGCAATCAAGACCAGAAAGCCGCTGATCTGCGCCGCCACATGATCACCCATGGCCGGCACCCGCCAGGCGGGCGCCTTTGGCGCCAGCACGCCCCGGATCAGTGACGACAGCAGCACGAAGACCAGAATTGCGCCGACTGCGATTTCGGCGACCTGACCGATGCGCAAGGACATGGCCCCTGTGAACTGGGCGGCGACCGCGGCGAGCATGTAGAATGTCAGCAGCACGGAAAGCACGTTGACGGCCGGCATGCATGCCGCGCGCCACAATCGCTCCAGGGCGCCGGGCTCGGGATTATCCATGTTCGGTCCGATCAGCCGCAGCACCCACTTGCGGCCCGGCCACAGGATCAGCCATGCAATGAACAACAGAGCCAGGCGCGCCAGCCACCCGAGCAAGGTGTGCGTTCCCTGCGTTGCCTTGAACCAGTTCTTGATGACGAACCGCAGGCGCTCGTAAAGTGCGGTCGAGTGCTTCAGACCTTCGATCCACAGATGCGGATTGAGAATCGAGCGCCCGGGCTCGAAAATACGCTGCAGGAAGCGGTTGCGCTGCACTTCCGCCGCACGGCCCGACAGCTGGCCGGCCGTCAGTTCATTGACCTGGAGCTGCTGGATCAGCGCCTGGAGCTTGGTGACCCGGTCGGTCACCTCGGCACGCTCCTTAACGATCGCTTCGGGCTCCTCGCCCTGCCCTTCCGCCGGTTTGAGCTGATCCAGCCTTTTCTGGAAATCCACCAGTTCCGGCCGGAGCCGGTCGATCTCTTTGAGAGTCTCGGTCCTGATCTGCTCCAGCCGGTCGCGCATCTGGGCGATCTTGGCGGAGGACAGGTCCGTCCTGATCAGTGTTTTTTCAGCTTCGGCGATTTCCTCCTTCCAGGTGTCGAGCTGGCGCTCGGCCAGTTCTCTGGCCTCCAGGCCGGTCGCAAGGACCATGCAGATAGCGGCCGCAAGCATCGGCACAATACAGATCCATCGTCTGGCCTGTCTCAGCGTGAAGGGTCCGTTCAACACCACAAAGGGCTCCAGTCGCGTCATGCCGCCTCCGGCGCAGCGCTAACAGATGGCCGCCAAAGTTACGAGATCAATCGGCTGAGGCCAATCATCGCGTGCCGAGCGCTCAAGATCATACGAGACGGCTCTGTTCGACAGCGGCCGCGATGAAAGACGCAAACAGCGGGTGCGGATCGAAAGGTCTGGACTTGAGCTCCGGATGGTACTGGACGCCGATATACCAGGGATGCTCCGGCAGCTCGACGATCTCCGGCAGCAAACCGTCCGGCGACGTTCCGGAGAACACCATGCCTTTCGACTCCAGACCTTCGCGATAGGTCATATTCACTTCATAGCGGTGCCGGTGCCGTTCGGAAATATCGGTGGCGTGATAGATTTCGGCGACCTTGCTGCCGGGCGCGAGCTGCGCCTCATAGGCGCCGAGCCGCATGGTGCCGCCGAGATCGCCCGACGCCCTGCGCCGCTCCAATTCGTTGCCCTTGAGCCACTCGGTCATCAGACCGACGATCGGTTCCGGCGTGGCGCCGAACTCCGTGGAGCCCGCTTTCTCTATGCCCGCCATGTTGCGCGCCGCTTCGATAACCGCCATCTGCATGCCGAAGCATATGCCGAAATACGGCACGTGTCGGGTTCGCGCAAAACTCGCCGCGGCGATCTTGCCTTCCGCGCCCCGTTCACCGAACCCTCCGGGCACCAGAATGCCGTTGACCCCCTCGAGATACGGCGCGGGATCCTCCTGCTCGAAGATCTCCGATTCGATCCATTGCAGGTCGACCTTGACCCTGTTGGCGATACCGCCGTGAACCAGCGCCTCGTTGAGCGACTTATAGGCGTCCATCAGCCCGGTGTACTTGCCGACCACCGCGATTGTCACCTCACCGTCCGGCGTATTGATGCGTTCGGAAATGGTGGACCATACGGAAAGATCCGGCGCCGGCGCATCGGTCATGCCGAATGCGGAGAGCACCTCGGCGTCCAGCCCTTCGCGGTGATAGGCGATCGGCACGTCGTAGATGCTGGGCACGTCCATCGCCTGAATTACGGCGGACTCACGCACATTGCAGAACAGGCCGATCTTGCGCCGCTCGCCCTGGGGCACTTCGCGCTCGCACCGGCACAGCAGAATGTCCGGCTGGATGCCGATCGATCTGAGTTCCTTGACGGAGTGCTGGGTCGGCTTTGTCTTGAGCTCGCCGGCGGCCGCGATATAGGGGATCAGCGTCACATGGATGAAGACGCTTTGGCCGCGCGGCAGTTCGTTGCGCAGCTGGCGGATGGCTTCGAGGAACGGCAGGCCCTCAATGTCGCCGACCGTGCCGCCGATCTCGCACAGCACGAAATCGATACCGTCGTTGCCCGACAGCACGAACTCCTTGATCGCATCGGTGACATGCGGGATCACCTGCACCGTGCCGCCGAGATAGTCGCCGCGGCGCTCCTTGGCCAGGATGTCCTGATAGATCCGGCCGGTGGTGATGTTGTCGGCCTGCGAGCACGGACGTCCGGTGAACCGCTCGTAATGGCCGAGATCCAGGTCGGTCTCGGCACCGTCGTCGGTGACATAGACCTCGCCATGCTGATAGGGGCTCATGGTTCCCGGATCTACATTGAGATAGGGATCGAGCTTGCGCAGGCGGACCGAATAGCCGCGCGCCTGAAGCAGCGCACCCAAGGCCGCCGATGCCAAGCCCTTGCCCAAAGAGGAGACCACGCCGCCGGTTATGAATATGTACCGCGCCATGGGCCTTTACGTAATCATGAGTCGCGGCGGAGCGAAAGAAGAATCGTTAGGTCCCACGCTGTCGATCCTCAGGTTTTTCACAGGTTCATCGGCGCGAGCGCGCATTGAAGGACGGTCCACGGCCTGGCACCACAGTGTTTGCCTCACCGCGTCTTACAGCCGTCACTGTCCGGCTACTCGGAAACGGGCGCTTGCGGTTCCGCGGGCTGCGGCGTTCTGGCCGGCAGTTGCGGCAACTGGGTGTTGGCCGGCGCATCGCCCGCGGGCTGCTCGCCGCTGGTGGTCGGCGTGACGCCCTCGAAAACCGATGTCGGCGCCCGGTCCTGGCGCGCCAGGATGGCGAACAAGATCGATGTCATGAAAAACACCGCCGCGAGCACGGCCGTGGCCCGGGTCAGCACATTGGCGGCACCGCGGCCGGAGAACAGACCGCCGCCGCCGCCGCCACCACCGATTCCGAGGGCGCCGCCTTCGGATCTCTGGAGCAGAACCAACCCGACCAGCGCCAAGGCGATGATCAAATGAATGATGAGCACGACCGATGCCATGAACTCTGCAGTCCGGTGCTTTGATGAGCTGAATTTCTTTTGCCCCACATATGGGGACGCATGCGGGCTTTTACAGCAATCTTGGGAAAATGCAATCCGTTTGATCCTATTGCGGCCTGCGCCTGGATCTGCTCATGCTGAACGTCAATGCGAACCCGCCCGCAAAGATCAGCCCCATGCCCAGGAGGCCGAGTTGCGACGGCCATTCTCCGAATGCGAACCAGCCGATCGCAAGACCGAATATCACCGAAGCATAGCGGAACGGCGCCAGAATATTGGCGTCCGCCGCCCGGAACGCCTGGATGTTCGCGGCCTGGGTCAGGATCGCAAGCGGACCGATCAGCGCGAGAAGGCCCCATTGTCCCGAACTGAGCGGCTGCCAGACGGCGAGGCCGGGGACGGCGATCAGACAAAGGGCGGTCGCGTTGACAACGAAAAGGATGCGCAGGGTGCCGTCACGCTCGGCGGTATATTTTATGACCATGGCTTCCACGCCCCATATGGCCGCCCCCAGAAGAGCCGCCAGGGCGCCGGGCGACAGGAAGCCCTGCAGGTCGAGCCGCGGTTCGGCAGCGATAATGCCGCCGATGAAGCATACGGCAGCGGCGGCCAGGGTTGCCGGCCGCACCCGTTCGCCCAGCAGCAGCACCGCAAAGATGATCATGAACACTGAGTTTGTCAGCGTAATCGCCTGCGCATTGGCAAAGGGCATATGCGTGACGGCGTAGAAAAAGCAGCACAGGCGCGTCACCGCCAGAACGGCGCGCAACACATGCAGAGGGAACGTGCCGCGCGCGGGCTGATCGGATCCGGAGGCCCGGGACCGAAGTCGGCTCATGGCAAACAGCGGCGCCACGGCCGCGAACCCGGTGATATAGCGGATCAAGGTGATCTGCAGCGGCGACAACCCGCCGGCCGCCGCCTTCGGCAGCGCCAGAATGAAGCTTGCGCTCAGAACGGCCAACACGGCCCAGCCGATGCCGACCAGCGGCCTCCAGCCTCCCTCCGGCGCGGGCGGGATCACCGGTATGCCGCGATGATGCCCAGAAAATCATCCGCCTTCAGACTGGCTCCTCCGACCAGGGCGCCATCGACATTGTCAACGCCCATCAGCTCCACCGCATTGGCCGGTTTGACCGAGCCGCCATAGAGGATGCGCATTTTGGCCGCCGCCGCTTCACCGACAAGCTGGGCGAGCCGCTTGCGGATATGCCCGTGCACCTTGGCGACATCATCGACGGTCGGTGTGACGCCGGTGCCGATCGCCCAGACCGGCTCATAGGCGATCACGGTCGTCTTCGCCTCGGCCGCATCCGGCAGAGACCCTTTCAGTTGCGCGCCCACGACCCGAAGCGTGTTGCCCGCGGCACGTTCCGCCGCGCTTTCGCCGACGCATATGATAGCCGTCGCGCCTGCACGATGCGCGGCTTCGGCCTTCGCCCTGACCGTTGCGTTGGTTTCCCCATGGTCCGCGCGCCGCTCCGAGTGGCCGACAATCACGGCCGAGGCGCCGGCGTCCTTGAGCATTTCCGCCGAGATGTCACCGGTATGTGCGCCCGAAGCGTTCCAGTGGCAGTCCTGGGCGCCGATCCTGACGGCCGACCCCTTTGCCACATCGCGGAACAGCGTGAGCAAGGTCGCCGGCGGGCAGATCATGACATCGCAGCCGGGCTTGCCCTCTCCCGTGCCGAGTTTCCGCACCAGGGTCGCGAGCTCTCGTTTGGCGCCCTTGAGGCCGTTCATTTTCCAGTTGCCCGCAACAAGCGGACGTCTCCTGCCTGATGTCATTCCGGTCATCCCCAATCTGTGTCCGGCGGCTCAATAGCAGCTTTTTTGGCGCCTGCTAACCGATTGTGTGACCAGAGCACTCGGATTGGCCCCCGAAACGGCTTAACAAGCCAGCGTTATGGGTGCTTGCCCGGCGTCGGCGACCTCCTTATGATGCGCGCGCCGGGGCAGAAATTTCATAACTTGTAGGGTGGTCCAACCAGCCTGGCCCTTGGCGTTTGTGCTCGGCTTGCTGAATCGATTCCGCGGGAAACAAATATGCTGTCTGTGTTGCGTGATAACGTTGGCGGTTGGGTCGCCAAGATCTTCATCGGCCTGCTTGCCCTTAGCTTCGCGGTATGGGGCATCGCCGATGTGTTCAGCGGCTACCGCGGCACCGCACTGGCCGTCGTCGGCAAACAGGAGATTACCGTCGACGAGTTCAACTTCGCCTTCCAGCGCAGCATCCGAACCCTGTCGCAGCGCCTCGGACAGAACCTCACCCTGGCGCAGGCCCGCGATCTGAACATTCACCGCCAGGTGCTGGCCGAACTGATCAGCGAGGCCGCTCTGGACAATCAGATCGCCGAGATGGGACTGGCCGTGCCGGACGAGACGATCGCCAACCGGATCGCCAACAACCCGCTGTTTCAAACGACGCAAGGCCAGTTCAACCGCACCGCATTCCAGCAGATGCTGGCGTCGAACGGATTGACCGAGACCATGTTCCTGACGTTCGAGCGCGAAGCCATTCTGCGCGCGGAGATCGCCGCTGTGATCGATCAGAACGTGGACATACCGGACGCCATGATCAGCGCCATTGTCCGGCAGCAGAACGAGACCAGAACCGCCCGTTACTTCGTGCTCTCGGCGGACACGGTCGGAACCATCCCCGAACCGAACGATGCGGAGCAGCAGGCTTACTACAACGAGAACAAGCGTTCCTTCACGGCGCCCGAGTTCCGTACCCTGACCCTCCTGCGGCTGGAGCCGGAAGACGTCGCAGACACGATTTCGATTTCCGATGAGGAGTTGCGGCAGCTTTACGATCAAAGCGCAAGCGAGTTCATTTCACCGGAAACCCGTGAGATCCAGCAGATCACCTTTCCGACCATCGCCGAGGCGCAAAAAGCGCGCGAGCGCATCGCCGACGGCACCGATTTCATCGATGTCGCCAAGGAGCGCGGTCTCAAACCGATCGATTACAATCTCGGTGTCATACAGCGCTCCGAATTGAGCGACGCAAAAGTGTCCGAGGCCGCGTTCAGCCTGTCCCAGGGCGCGATCAGCGATCCGATCGAGGGCAAGCTCTCGATCGTGCTTGTGCGTGTCCAATCGATCAAACCGGAAGAAAAGAGGACCTTTGAAAGCGTCCGTGACGATTTGAAGAAACGCCTGGGCCTGGAACGCGCGCAGGAGGAGATCCTCAATCTTCACGACGCGGTGGAAGATGCCCGGGCCGGCGGCGCGAATCTTGTCGAAATCGGCCAGAAGTTCGACCTGCCGGTCATCCAGGTGGACGCCATCGACCGCAGCGGCAACGGTCCCGACGGCAAACCGGTCGCCGACATTCCGGCCTCGACCGCGGTGCTGTCCACGTCGTTCGAGAGCGACGTCGGCGTGGAGAACGATCCGGTCGACACACCCAATGACGGTTTCGTCTGGGTCGACGTCGCGGAAGTTACGCCGCAGGCCATCCGGCCGCTCGACGAGGTGCGCGATGACGTCATCAAGCTGTGGAAGACGAACCGGAGCCGGGAAGCTCTGATCAAGCGGGCCGGCGAACTGGTCGACCAGGCCAAGGGCGGCAAGACGTTTGAGGCGATCGCACAGGAACTCGGCACGACGGTGACGGACACAAATGCGCTTAAGCGCAGGGACACGGCCGAGCAGCTTGGCGCTCCGGCAGTCGCTGCCCTGTTCCGTACGCCGGTCGACGGACAGACATTCGCCCAGTCGGCAGACGGCAAGTCCCTTGTGATCCTCAAGGTGGTCAAGGTCGAAACGCCCACATTCGATCCCAACAGCGCCGAGGCCAAGGCGATACGGACCCAGCTTGTTGCGGGTGTCGGCCGGGATCTGTTTGCCATCTATGTCGGCGGCCTGCAGGAAGACGTCGGTATTGAGATCAACGAGCAGCTTTGGGCCACCCTGCACGGCGAATCCTAGACGGTTCTCCTCCACCGCTCCCCAGGTGAGACGACGATGGTGATCGCCCCCGACAAAGACGCTTTCGCCGCGGTCTATGACGCGGGAGACCCGCAGGTCGTATGGACCCGACTGGTCGCCGATCTTGAGACGCCGGTCTCCGCCATGCTCAAGCTGGCCCGGGACCAGGCCTACAGTTTCCTTCTGGAATCGGTCGAAGGCGGCGCGGTCCGTGGCCGCTATTCGATCATCGGCCTCAAACCGGACATCATCTGGCGGGCGTCCGGGGCCTCATCGGAGATCAACCGGTCGGCGGCGCTCGATCCGGAGCAAGGCTTCGTTGCCTGCGACGGCACGCCGCTGGAAGCCTTGCGGCGGCTCCTGGAGGAGTCCCGGATCGACCTGCCCGAAGACCTGCCGCCGATGGCATCCGGCGTGTTCGGGTTCATGGGATACGACATGGTGCGGCTGATGGAGCACCTGCCCCACCAGAATCCGGATGTGCTCGGCCTGCCCGACAGCATGCTGATCCGGCCGACTGTGATGGCGATCTTCGATTCCGTGAAGGACGAAGTGACCGTGGTGACCCCGGTCTATCCGCGCGAAGATCTGAGCGCCGGCGCGGCGCACACGCGGGCGCTTGACCGCATCTCGAACATCGTCGACGCCCTCGATCAGCCGCTTGACCACATGGTGCACGGCGATGCGCCCACACTCACCTTCGAGGCGCCGAACTCGAACACGGAGCCCGACGAATACAAAGCAATGGTCGAGCGGGCCAAGGACTACATCGCCGCCGGCGACATATTCCAGGCGGTGGTGAGTCAGCGCTTCTCGGCTCCGTTCCCGCTCTCTCCTTTCGCGCTCTACCGCTCGTTGCGGCGGACCAATCCGTCGCCCTTCCTGTATTACCTCGATCTGGGCGGCTTTTCGGTCATCGGGTCGAGCCCGGAGATCCTGGTCCGGGTGCGCGACAGCCGCGTTACGATCAGGCCGATCGCCGGCACAAGGCCGCGCGGCACCACGCCGCGTGAAGACCGGGCGCTGGCCGAGGAACTGCTGGCGGACCCGAAGGAACGCGCCGAACATCTGATGCTGCTCGATCTCGGCCGCAACGATGTCGGCCGGGTCTCCAGGATCGGAACGGTGACCGTCACCGATCAGTTCATCCTGGAATATTACAGCCAGGTGATGCACATCGTGTCCAACGTCGAAGGCGAACTCGATCCGTCCCACGACGCGATTTCCGCTCTGGTCGCCGGGTTCCCAGCGGGCACGGTCTCCGGGGCGCCGAAAGTACGCGCAATGGAGATCATCGACGAACTGGAAAAGGAGAAGCGCGGCATCTATGCCGGCTGTGTCGGTTATTTCTCGGCCAATGGCGACATGGACACCTGTATCGTGCTGCGCACCGCAATCGTCAAGGACGGCCAGATGTATGTCCAGGCCGGCGCCGGCATCGTCGCCGACTCCGTGCCAGAGAGCGAGCATCAGGAATGCATCACCAAGGCCAAGGCGCTGTTCCGCGCCGCCGAGGAGGCGGTCCGCTTTGCCGGCGCGCCTGGCCGCGGACAGTGAGCGGAGGTGCGCCATGATCGTCGTGATCGACAATTATGACAGCTTCACCTACAACCTCGTGCACTTCCTGGGTGAGATCGGCGCCACGAGCACGGTCCATCGCAATGACCGGACCGGCGTCGCCGACGTCATCGCCATGCGCCCGAGTGCCATCGTCCTGTCGCCCGGACCATGCACGCCCA
>JBPCWF010000304.1:0-2627 GCA_051009775.1 Hyphomicrobiales bacterium
CGCCAGCAGGCCGAAGCCCGGGATGGTGGCGGTCCAGCCCCATCCCGATGCCGGGAAGCCGAGCACGGGTACCTTGAGCGCGGCGCCGGGCTCGGCCCCGTCCACATGGACGGGGCCGGTCACCGGATTGACCTTGCCGAAGTCCAACACCGCCACGTCCTCGACCGTCGACGAGGCCGAAAGCTGGCCGCCCGAGGCGTCCACGGTTTCGAATTCCACCGTTTCGCCCGGAGCCACGGTCAGCACCGGAGTGTTGGCGTTGTTCCAGCCGTAGTGACTGTCGTGATTGTGGATCGTGTGGTTGCACTTCATTGCGTTGGCCTCACTGCGCGTCTTTGGCGTATACGGTGTCGTAGTGCACCGGGATATGCACCGGATCGACGAAGATCGCATCCGGGCCGCCGAGACGCTCGGCATGCATGGTGAAGCGCTGCTCGTTGAACACCGGCGCCCACGGCGCTTCATCCATGATGCTGATGAAGATCGAGCGCCACTTGTCAATCCGCTCGGCCGCCTTGGCGGGATCCGTCATGCCATCGGCGGCGGTCGCATCTCCGTCCAGCTTCTTGTTGCAGTACCACGCCCAGTTCCAGCCGCCGGACACCGCGCCGCCGCAGCCCAGGATCGGCCCGTAGAAATTCGACGGATCCGGGAAGTCGGCGATCCACGCCATGCCGCCAGACCAGATCATCGGCGCCTGGTCCTGTTTGCCGCCGGCATCGATCACCGTCGACTGGGCCAGCGACTTGATCTCCGCCTTGATGCCGATCGCCGCCAGGTCCTGCTGGATCGCCTGGGCGATGCGCGGATTGGGATCGGTGTTCATGGCGTAGAGTTCGGTCTCGAAGCCGTCGGCGAGGCCTGCCTCCGCCAGCAGGGCCTTGGCTTTGGCCGGGTCATAGGCATAGCCCTTGTAGGCCTTGTCATAGCCGGGCATTGCAGGCGGCAGGGGCTGGTTGGCGGGCACTGCGCGCCCGTTGATGATGCGCACGACCCGGTCCTTGTTGATCGCCATGTTGACGGCCTGACGGACCTTCTTGTTGTCGAACGGTTTCATCTTGACGTTCATGGTGACATAGCCGGTATGAAGCTGGCCGCCTTCGGTGATCATCTTGGCGTAGTCCGGGTTGTTCTTGACCTCCAGGAACTTGGCCGGCGGAATGCCGTCGCCCAGGATGTCGACCTCGCCGCGCTGCAGCCGGAGCAGGGCGACCAGCGGTTCCTGGCCGACCTCGAAGGTGATCTGGTCGAGCTTGGGCAGGCCCTTGCGGTAATAGTCCTTATTGCGCTTGAACACGACGCGCTGGCCGAGCGTCCACTCGTCCATGGTGTAGGCGCCGGTGCCGACCGGATGTTTGCCGAAATCGGTGCCCCATTTCTCGACCGCTTCCTTCGGCACCACGAACGAGAAGTTGATCGCCAACACATGCAGGAAGGTGGCGTCGGGGCGCGACAGGGTGAATTTCACCGTGTGCGGGTCGACCACCGTGATGCCGGACAGAGCCTCGGTCTTGCCGGCGGTCATCTCCTCGAAGCCCGCGATCATGCCGAAGAAACCGGCCCCGGGGCTCTGGGTCTTCGGGTTCACCGTGCGCTCGATGGAGTACTTGACGTCGTCGGCAGTGAGCTCGCGGCCGTTGTGGAACTTCACTCCCTTGTGCAGCTTGAACACATAGGTGAGGCCGTCGGACGAAATATCCATGCTTTCTGCAAGATCGGGCACCAGCTCCGTGGTCCCGGGCTTGTAGTCCATCAGCCC
Organism: Hyphomicrobiales bacterium; assembly: GCA_051009775.1. Taxonomy (GTDB): domain Bacteria; phylum Pseudomonadota; class Alphaproteobacteria; order Rhizobiales; family JAJFHB01; genus JBPCWF01. The sequence goes on from JBPCWF010000304.1 coordinate 1,760, forward strand.
GTTGAACAGGCTCTTGATCATCGACCAGTTCTGCCAGTCGTAGCCGATCGCCGGATCGAGCGTCGAGACGTCGTCCTTGTAGGTGACGATCATCGACCCGCCCTGCTTGATCTCGTCGGCATGGCTGTTGGAAAACGTCGCCGGTGCGAACAGGAATGTCGTCACCGCCAGTGCGGCCAGTAGTTTCTTCATTTTCACGTTCCTCCCTTACTTCACTTACAGACTAACGCAATTCGATCCGCGGATCGACGAACGGCGCGATGACATCGGCCAGGAAATTGCCGATCACGATGAAACATGCCGCCACCAGGGTCACGCCCATGATGATCGGAATGTCGACCCGCTGGATGGCCTGCCAGGCGAGCTGGCCGATACCGGGCCAGCCGAACACCGATTCCACCACCACCACCCCGCTCATGAAGATCCCGATATCGAGCCCGATCATGGCGATGATCGGCAGGATGGCGTTGCGCAGCGCATGGACCAGAAGCACGCGGCCCTGGCGCGCGCCCTTGGCCCGCGCGGTGCGGATATAGTCCTGGCGCAGCACGTCGAGCATGCTGGAGCGCATCATGCGCGAATACCAGCCGCCGCCGAGCAGCCCGAGTGTGAGCGCCGGCAGGATCAGATGCCAGAGCGTTCCGTAGCCGCCGATCGGGAACCAGCCGAGCTGCACCGCGAAGACATAGAGCAACAGGATGCCGACCACGAACTGCGGCGCCGAAACCCCGATGAAACTCAGGATCATGACCGTGTTGTCCGCCGCCTTGCCGCGTTTCACCGCGGCCAGGATACCGGCCGGCAGGCCGATCAGAAGCTCGCAGAATATCGCGCCTGCCATCAGGAGCAGCGTTGCCGGCAGGCGCGA
>JBPCWF010000305.1:0-3477 GCA_051009775.1 Hyphomicrobiales bacterium
ACGTTCACCTGCTCACGCGCGGCCACGTTCTCGGGTTCCGTCATGACCGCGGTCAGCGCACAGGCAGTCTGCTCAAACGCCTGTTCCTTGCTGGATGCATATCCGCGCACGCCGATATCGGCGCCGTGATGGAACAGCTCCCAGCGTGCCACGCCGTCCTGCGGTCTCGTCGCGGACGGTGAACCTTCCTCATGTCCGGCGGATGCGAGAAACGCCACTTTGCGCACCTCCAGTTAGAATCTCCGCGGAAAGATCATGCAGGCCAGAGTTCGGCAATCCGATGCGGCAGGGAACCGCGGACATCGTCGATCTCGCCTTCGCTCACCCGCGTATCGAGGAGCCAGAACACCGCGGCGACCGCTTCCGTCGGATCGCTCAAGGGATCGGATTCGAACGCGTGTTGAACGCGCGCCAGGAAATCCTCCAGATCGCGCTGCTTTACCGGCGTCTTGGCCGGATGCCAGCCTTCCAAATAAATCCCGCGCACGAGCATCGGAAGCTGTGCGCCCAGATGCACGGCCTCGTTGACCGGCAGCCAGTCGCGCAACGCCTGGAGAACCGCGCGCATCAGGCGATAGCTGCGCTGTGTGTCCGGCCAGTCAAGGCGCTCGCTCAGCTGGTTGAGCCATTCATGTGTCAGTTGGACGGTGTGATCGATCGCCGCGATCTTCGAAATGGACATGGCCCGGCTCCGTACTCGGTTGCACGACCCTACTGCGATGAAAGAGCACCCTACGGCCCGGATTGAGGGGATGCATTGAGCCATGTCAATGGAGCGAAGCTCTTTTCTGCCTGGTCCGAACGGGAGAAACGGTCACGGTTGACTCAGGTCAATGCAGCTTCCGGGGCTCGCGGGCACACTCTTCGGCATCGTCGCGCCGAGGTGACGATGGTGAAGTCCGGCGGTGAACCGCTCCTTGAACGGGGATCCGCCCATGATGATGAACCATTCCGCCGGCGACACGCGGCGAGCGGGTTCGCGGCCGGTTGTTCGAGCGCCCCATGAGGAGACTCCAGGGTGGAAGACAATCGCCGCGGGCCTTCGCTTTGCCGCGGCCGAAGCCGTTCCGGATCGGACCCGTATGGCAGTGTGGAGGAACAAGCATGCAAACACCCCCGCAGATCAGTTTTGTCGGTATGGATCCCTCGCCCGCAATCGAAAGCAGGGTGATGGAACGCATCGAAAAGCTCGAGGAATTCCACAAGCGCATCACATCCTGCCGGGTCGCGATCTCCGCACCGCACCGGCACGGCCGCAAAGGCAGAATCTATGACGTGCGGATCGATGTGAGCGTGCCGGGCGGTGAGGTCGTCGTCAACCGCGAACCGGGGCAGAACCATGCCCACGAGGACGTCTATGTGGCCATCCGCGACGCCTTCAAGGCGGCGCAAAGGCAGCTGGAGGACCACGTCCGGAAGCACAGCGGCCACCGGGTGAAGGAACATCCCTTGAAGACCCAGGGAGAGGTGGTGCGGCTGTTCGCGGAACAGGGCTACGGTTTCATAACCACTTCCGATGGCCGCGAGTTCTTCTTCGAGCGCGACAATGTGACCGGAGACGGCTGGAACGAAATGGACACCGGATCCGCGGTGCGGTTCACGGAGATGGAAGGCGACAAGGGACTGCATGCAACGGCGGTGACGGTCGTCACCTGACACTCAGGTTCCGTAACGCGACGCGGCGGAGAAAGGCGCGGCGCGGCCATGACCAAACGAAAGCAGACATCACATCTGGACGCCGCCCTGGCCTATCTCGAACACGGCTGGGCCGTCATTCCGGCTGCCGAGCGGGCCAAACGCCCGATCATACGCTGGCAGGCCTATCAGGCCGGCCCGCCAAGCAAGGCGCAGATCTACGGCTGGTTCAAACTCTGGCCAAAGGCCAATCTCTCCGTCGTCACCGGAAAAGTCTCCGGCATCGTTGTGCTCGATGTCGATCCCGGACACGGCGGGGCGGCGTCTCTGGCGGCGATCGAGGATCGTCATGGTCCGTTGCCGGAGACGGTCGAAGCCAAAACCGGCGGCGGTGGACGGCACATCTATTTTGCTTATCCGGACAGGGAAGTGCGCAACCGCGCGGGACTTGCCCCCGGTCTCGACCTGCGCGGCGACGGAGGCGTCATCATCGTGCCGCCGTCGGTGCACCCTTCGGGCAAGCGCTACCGCTGGCGCCCGAGACATGGGCCGGACGAGATCGCGCTCGCGCCAATGCCGATCTGGCTTCTGGAGAGCCGGTTCGGTGGTGACGAACGCGCCGGCCACCCGGTCGCCTATTGGCGGGCGCTGGCGCAGTCCCCCGTGGCGCAGGGCAAACGCAACGCAACCATCGCGTCGTTCACCGGGCACCTCTTGTGGCACGAGGTCGATCCGGACGTGATCCTGGAGCTGATGCTGGCGTGGAACCGGACGCGCTGCACGCCGCCGATCGAGGACGACGAGGTGATCCGTACCGTGCGCTCGATCGAACATACGCATCGCGGCCGCCAAGGGAGGTGATCATGTTCGGCAAAGGAATCTCTTTGTTCACGCTCGCGGGGTTTACCGTGAAAGTGGATATGAGCTGGGCCTTCATTGCGCTGCTCGTCGCCTGGACACTGGCGCAGAACTATTTTCCCGGGCTGTACGAGGGGCTCCCCGTCGCGACCTACTGGTGGATGGGGATCGTCGCGCTGATCGGGCTGTTCATGTCCGTCGTGCTGCACGAACTGTCCCATTCCCTCGTCGCGCGGCGTTTCGGCTTGCCGATCGAGGGCATCACCCTGTTCTTCTTCGGCGGCGTCGCGCAGATGGAGCACGAGCCGACCGAGCCCAGGTCCGAATTCTACATGGCCATCGCCGGACCGATCGCAAGCCTTTTGCTGGCCGGCCTGTTTCTCGGCCTCTCAAGCCTGATCGCCGCCTTGGGCTGGCCCCAGCCGGTCTACGGTATCGCGCGCTATCTGGGTGTGCTCAACGGCGTGCTTGCCCTGTTCAATCTGGTGCCGGCGTTTCCGCTCGACGGCGGCCGTGTGCTGCGCGCCCTCCTGTGGTGGCAAACCGGAGATTTCCGCACGGCGACGCTGTGGGCCGTGCGCTCCGGAAATGCCTTCGCCGGCGCCCTAATGGTGCTCGGTGTGGTGGCCCTCGTGTCGGGCGGTTTCGTTGTCGGCCTGTGGTGGTTCCTGCTCGGCATGTTCTTGCGCGGCGCCGCGGCAGGATCGCACCAGCAGACGCTCTTGCGGGAAGTCTTCGAGGGTGAACCGATCCGCCATTACATGAATGACCAGCCGATTTCCGTGGATCCGGCGACGTCCATTCGCACTTTCGTCGACGACTACGTCTATCAGCATCACCACCCCCTGTTTCCGGTAACCGAGAACGGGCGTCTTGAGGGTTACGTCTCGACCGACGAAGCCAAGACCGTGTCGCGCACGGACTGGGAACGGACAACGGTTGGCGACGTCATGATCGGCATCGGCGAGACCAATTCGATCGATG
>JBPCWF010000306.1:0-4142 GCA_051009775.1 Hyphomicrobiales bacterium
TGAGAGGCGGGTTTTGCCGCTCAGCAGCGCGGCCATGGCCGCCGCACCCGATCCCTCGACGATCTGCCGCTCGCGCCAGTAGCCGTGGCGTATCGCTTCGGCGATCTCGGTTTCACCGACGAGCACGAATTCGTCGACCAGTTCGCGGACCATCTCGAAGGTGTATCTGTTGTCGAGGCCGATGCCGCCGCCGAGCGAGTCCGCAAGCGTGGGCAGTTCCTCGACCAGGACCGGGCGTCCCGCCTTGAGGCACTCGTGCATCGCGGCGCCCCGTTCCATGGAGACCCCGATGACCCGGATTTCGGGCCGGCTCGATTTCAGTGCGGCGGCCACTCCGGAAACAAGCCCGCCGCCGGAGACCTGGATCAGCGCGGTCTCGATATCGGGCACCTGCTCGAGCAATTCCAGCCCGAGGGTTCCCTGGCCGGCAATGATGTCGCGATGATCGAACGGCGGCACCATGGTCATGCCGTGCTCGGCTACAAGCCGGTCGGCCTCCACCTGGGCGTCGTCCTGGGAGGTGCCGACGATGCGGACCTCTGCACCCAGCGCCTCTATGCCAGCTATCTTGTTACGCGGCACAAGTTCAGACATGCAGATGATGCAGCGGATGGCGTTGGCGCGCGCCGCATAGGCAAGGCCGCGGCCATGGTTGCCGGTCGATACGCCGACCACACCACGGGCGCGCTGTTCATCGCTCAGGTTAAGCGCCGCGTTCGTCGCGCCACGCAGCTTGAAACTGCCGGTGATCTGGTGATGCTCAAGCTTGAGATACACGGGACACCCGGCGCGTTCTGCCAAGTCTGGAGACGGATTGACCGGGGTCGGGCGAATGGTGCCGGCGATCGTGCTGCGCGCCCGCTCGATGTCCGCCAGGCCGATGGGCGGGGATGTGGTCAAGCGGCCACTCCCGTGTCGGGGAACGGCCCGTCTGGCTCGGTGAGAGCGGCCCCAATGTGCCCGCTATTGGTTGGCATCGATCTGATCCTGGTGCTCGAAGATCGACGTGTATCCGCCCGACCAGTCCGGTGGCAAGGGCATGCGGAGCGCCTCATGGTGAGCGTGACGAGGCTGATGGCCGCGAACCAGGGCGCCATAGTGGGAGCTCGGATAGGGCGGGGCCGTATAGGCGATGGCATCGGCTGCGCTGTAGGTAATGACGAACGCGGGCCGGCTGCTGGCGCTCATGTTGCTCGCTGATCCATGGACGGTGCAACTGTGATGGACGCTCACCGTGCCCGCCGGGCCGGTAAGCGCAACCGCCTCATTGAGTGGGAGAGCGGCGAGATCCGCATCGGCGATGGCGCCGGTCCATTCGCCGTTATCGTCGTAGTGTTCGAAGATCGGTCCCTTATGGCTGCCGGCAACGACCTGGAGCGGTCCCTGTTCCGGGCCGACGGCCTCCAGCATGACCAGAAACTGGCATGTGCCGACATGGGTGTGCGGATAGAAAACGATGTCCTGGTGCCATTTGACCTCGGCGCCGCCGCCGGCCCATTTGAAGTTCGCCATGATTTCCCGGAAGCGGACGTTCGGGCCCAGTATGTCGGCGGCTATGTCCGGCACGACGGAGGCCGAGCAGAGGTCCCAGAAAGCCGGGTCGAGATCGTCCAGATAGGTCGCTCTGCGCAGGCGGGGGCTCTCCGCGCTATGACCGCGTTCCAGGTCGAACCTGTTGTTGGAGCTGGAGAGCTCGCGGCTGAGGTCGACGATCCCGGCGAGCGCCGCGCGCAGGGGATCGAGCTGCTCGTCGCCAAGCAGGCCGGGAAAGGCGAGATAGCCCTGATCGTAGAAGGTTTCCCGCTGGTCCTGGGTGAGAAAGCAGGGGGATTGGGCCAGTATCTCTTCGCGGTCCATGATCGTCACTCCCTATGGTTATGCTGCGTGCGGGACCCTATTGCGAGGGCAGTCTGAGGAGGCTGCCATAGCCGTCCACCGGCGGGTGGTAGCCCGCGGCGCGAAGTGCCTGCCAGAAGAGGGCCTGATTGGCCGTAACCACAGGTTTGCCGAGCGCCTGCTCGATACGCTCGACCACATCGACGGCCCGGATTGCCGTGCATGAGATGAAAAGCGCGTCGGCGTCGGGCCGGTCCGCCTCCAGCGCGGCCTCGTAGATCGCCTCGGGCGGGATGCGCGCCATGTCGTTGTCGTCGGGGAAGAGGAAGCTGGTCAGGGCCACAACCTCAAGCCCACCCGCCTCGATATAGCGCGCTATCGGCCCGTTGACGTCGTCGACATAGGGCGTGAGCACGGCGACCTTTTGCGCGCCGAAACGCGCCAGGGCCGCAAGTCCCGCCGTGATCGGGGTTGCAACCGGGATGCCTGGCCGCTCGGCGTGAATGCTGGCGGCGATCGCGTCATAGCCGATCGCCACGGTTCCCGAGGTGCAGCTGTAGGCGACGGCGTCGAGACGTCCTTCCGGAATGATCAGCGAAACGGCGTCACTTACTTTCGGCGCCATCGTCCGCAGGTTTTCGACAGTGCAGGGATTGACGTTGAGAATGCGCGAGACAAAGACGGCGACTTCGTCGTTCGGGCGCATGTTCATGAAATCGCGTTCGGTCGCGTAGTCGCTCGCCAGAGCGATCAGACCGATGCGATGGCGCCCCGGACCGTCGTCAAGCTCATAGGCCGAACGGACGGGCTCAGCCCGAAGCGTCGATGCGGGCTCCGCGGTTTTTGTGTTGTCCATGCTTGGTTTCCTCCTCCAAACGGTCCGGGTTCAAGAGTCCGCCGGAACAATGATGCAGTCCGCCGGCCGGAATGTGAGCTCGACGGGCTCACCCGATTGCTCCAGCGCCTGGCCGAAATACTGTTCGCTTGCAGTGATCAGGCGGCCGCAGTCCAGCTCGATCACCAGGTGAATGTCTGCGCCCAGATGGGCGACATCGCGCACCGTGCCGGAAAGCCGGTTGAGATCGCTTGCCGCCTGGGCCGCCGACGAGCCACGATCAGTGGTGATGCGCTCGGGCCTGACGCACACCTCGTAGCCGTCTGTGCCGGCCCCGGCGCCGTTGGGGGCCGGTACCAGGAGTGACAGGCCCTCCGCGGTATCGAAGCGGCAGACCCCGTTGCCGGCGGCCTCGGTAAGCGAACCGGAGAACCAGTTCGAGCGGCCGATGAACTCGGCCACGAACTTGGTTTTGGGATTCTCATAGATCGCGGTCGGCAGGCCTTCCTGCATGATCCGGCCCTGGCTCATCACAATCACGCTGTCGCCCAGGCTCATCGCCTCCTCCTGATCGTGGGTCACAACGATCGTGGTGGCATCGACGGCGCCCAGGATCTGCTTGAGTTCGATCCGTAGTTCCTGCCGCAGCTTGGCGTCAAGAGCCGACAAAGGCTCGTCGAGCAGGACGACCTCGGGACTGGTGGCGAGCGCGCGGGCAAGGGCGACGCGCTGTTGCTGGCCGCCCGACAGCTGACCCGGACGCCGTGCGGCGAATTCGGTGAGCTGGACCAGATCCAGCATCTCGCCGACGCGCGCATGTATCGCCTTGCGCTCATAGCCGCGCCGTTTGAGGCCATAGGCGACGTTCTGCTCCACGGTCATATGGGGGAACAGGGCGTAGTCCTGAAACAGCAGGCCGACATTGCGCTCGTAAGGGCGCTTTCCATGCATGTCCTGGCCTGAGATCAGCACCCGCCCTTCGTTCGGCTCCTCGAAGCCGGCGATCATGCGCAGCGTTGTCGTCTTGCCGCAGCCCGACGGCCCCAGAAGCGAGAGGATCTTGCCTTTTTCGACGCTGAACGTGGCCTCGTGCACGGCCGTGAAACTGCCGAAACGCTTGGTCACGCTGTCGAGTTCAAGGATCGTCACCACAAGCCTCCTCTAGGACCGGAACACGCCGCCGCCGATCAGCCGTTCCAGACCGACGATCCATTCCAGCAACATGATCAGGCCGAGCGTGAACAGCATCAAGACCACCGAGGCCGCCGCGATGGTCAGATCGAAGTTGGTCCGCATCATGCTGACCATGGCCACCGGAAGGGTATAGGTCTCGGGCGAGGTGAGAAACAGGCTGACCGCGACATCGTCCATGGAAAACGCGAAGGCGAAGACCGCGCCGGCCACCATGCCGGTGCGCGCCAGCGGGAAGGTTACATCCCAGAACGCCTGGCGCTCGTTGGCGCCCAGCACC
>JBPCWF010000307.1:0-2837 GCA_051009775.1 Hyphomicrobiales bacterium
GGAGGTCAGGCCGGGCGATCTTGTGGTCGCGGGCAGAAACTTTGGCATGGGTTCGTCGCGCGAGCAGGGTGCCGAGGCGCTCAAGGTCTTGGGTGTTTCTGCGGTCATCGCCAGCTCTTTCGCCGGCATCTTCTACCGCAACAGCATAAATGTCGGCCTGCCGGTCCTGATCGCCGACGTGCCGGACCGGATCGGCGACGGCGCGCAGGCATCCGTTGATGTGCGCAGCGGCCGTCTGACCGTCGGCACGGATGGCGAGATCGTTCAATGCGAGCCGCTGCCCGGCCAGCTGCTTGCCATACTCGATGACGGTGGACTGGTGCCGCATCTGGAGAAGCGTTTCCAACGGAGGACTGAACCGGCATGACCACATCGTCTGATCTGCGGTCCCGGCTCTTGGGCCCTGAGATACTGATCGCACCGGGGGTCTATGACGGCCTGTCGGCCCTGATGGCGGAGCAGGCCGGCGCCGAGGCGCTTTATGTGTCCGGTGCGAGCATCGCCTATACGCGGTTCGGCCGGCCCGATGTCGGCCTCGTCACCATGAGCGAGGTGGCCGATACGGTTGCGCTGATCTGTGACCGGGTCGGGACGCCGGTTATCGTCGACGCGGACAACGGTTACGGCAACGCCATCAACGTGCAGCGCAGTGTCCGGACGCTCGAACGTCTGGGCGCCGGCGCCATTCAGCTCGAGGATCAGCATTTTCCCAAGAAATGCGGCCACCTGGCGGGCAAGGAACTGATCGGCGCAGGCGAAATGGCCGGCAAGATCCAGGCGGCGGTCGATGCCAGGCGGTCAGCTGACACCCTGGTCATCGCACGCACGGACGCGATCTCGGCCGAAGACCTGGACGCGGCGCTCGACCGCGCGCGGGCCTATTCGGAAGCGGGCGCGGATGTGCTGTTTGTCGAGGCCCCGCAGTCGGACGACGAGCTGCGGACGATTGTCCGGGAGCTCGGACCGCTGGCGCCGCTGATGGCCAATATGGTCGAAGGCGGGCGTACACCGGATCTGACGGCTGCCGAGCTGCAGGCGCTGGGCTTTCGGCTGGTGATCTTTCCGGGCGGTCTGGTGCGCGCCCAAGCTTTCACTGCCCGAAAGTATTTCGACAGCCTGCTCGGCCATGGCAGCAACGGCCCGTTCCGCGACACCATGCTCGACTTCCAGGGCATCAACGAGGTGGTCGGGACGGACGATGTGCTGAAGGCCGGGGCGCGCTACGCCCGGGACGACGGGTAAACGCATGCCCGATACCGTCACCCTCGCCATCCTCAAGGGGCGGCTCGAGCAGATCGCCGACGAAATGGATGCGACCCTGTTCCGCTCGGCCTTCAATCCGATTATCGCGGAGGCGCATGATGCCTCGCACGGGCTGTATGACGCGGAGACCGGGGACACACTGGTCCAGGGCAAGTCCGGCCTGCCGATCTTCGTCGGCGTGATGGCGTTTGCGGTCAAGGCGGTGATCGACAAGGCGGCGCGTGACGGCGGCCTGGCCGATGGCGACGTCTATATCTTCAACGACCCCTATGACGGCGGCACGCATCTGTCCGATTTCCGGCTGGTCCGGCCGGTGTTCCGCAATGGCGCGGTGTTCTGCTATCTGGCCTCGGTCGGACACTGGCACGATGTCGGCGGCAATGTGCCGGGCAATTACAATCCGGTCGCGACGGAATGCTTCCAGGAAGGCATGCTGATCCCGCCGGTCAAACTGTTCGAGCGCGGCGTGTTGCGGCAGGACATCGTCGATATCCTGTCCGCCAACTCGCGTCTGCCCGGTTCGCTCTATGGCGATCTCAACGGCCAGATCAATGCGCTCGACCTGGGTGTGCGCCGGCTCGAGTCCCTGCTGGACGACTTCGGCGACGATACCGTGCGCGAGGCGCTTGGCGAACTGAAGGCGCGGGCCGCGCAGCGGATGCGCGCCCATATCGAGGAGCTGCCGGACGGCCGGGTGTCGGCGGAGGACTATCTCGACAATGACGGCATTGTCGACGAGCCGCTCAGGATTGCGCTCGATCTCACCATCGACGGCGGCCGGATGGTGATGGACTTTTCGCGCTCGTCGCCCGCCTGTCTGGGTCCGGTCAACATCTCGCGCTCGACCACCATTGCCGCCTGCTATGTGGCCCTGAAGCATGTGTTCGGCGATGTGCCCGCCAATGCCGGTGTGCTCGAGCCGGTCGAGTTCGTGGTGCCGGAAGGATCGATCCTGTCGGTCACCGCACCCAAGCCGGTCGGCGGCTATACGGAGACCATCCTGCGCCTGATCGACGTCATGTTTCAGGCCGTGGCCCGGATTGCGCCGGAACGGTCCAACGGCTGCGCATACGGCACGATCAATGCGCTCTCCATCGCGGGGCACCGCGCGGACGGCCGCCGCTGGGTGATGTTTTCGTTCTTCGGCGGCGGTCATGGCGGTCATCCCGATGGCGACGGGCTCAATCACGGCAATGCGCCGATCTCGACGGCGACCATCCCGCCGCTCGAAATCCTCGAGGCGGCCTATCCGGTCATGTTCCGGCAATGGGCGTTGCGGCCGGGTTCGGGCGGTGCCGGCAGGCATCGCGGCGGGCTCGGCGCGATCTACGAGATCGAACTGCTGGAGGAAAACGCGACGGCCTTCCTGTTCGGCGAGCGCGGCAAGTTCGCTCCGCCGGGTGTGGCCGGCGGCAAGCCGGGAGCGAGGAACGTGTTCACCTACGAGCAGGACGACGGCGATCACAGCCCGCCTTTCCTTTCCAAGATGGTCGGCATAGAGCTGAAAAAGGGCCAGGCGGTGCGCCTCGAAACCCCCGGCGGCGGCGGTTATGGCGACCCGGCGGAACGCGACC
>JBPCWF010000308.1:0-4966 GCA_051009775.1 Hyphomicrobiales bacterium
ACCGAAAACGCGGTCGCCAACTCGCTCGCCGCGGTGCGCGCCGGGGTGCGCCAGATCCAGGGCACGCTCAACGGCATCGGCGAGCGCTGCGGCAACGCCAATCTGGTGTCGCTGATCCCGACGCTCAAGCTCAAGCCGGCCTTTGCCGACCGGTTCGAGACCGGTGTCAGCGACGAGGCGCTGCACACGCTGACCCATGTTTCGCGCTCCTTCGATGAGCTCTTGAACCGCGCGCCCAACCGCCAGGCACCCTATGTCGGCGAGTCCGCGTTCGCCACCAAGGCCGGCATCCACGCCTCCGCGATCATGAAGGAGCCGGAGACCTACGAGCACGTTCCGCCGCAGCATGTCGGCAACAGCCGCCGGCTTCTGGTGTCGGACCAGGCCGGCAAGTCCAACCTGATGGCCGAGCTCGCCCGCGTCGGCATCGAGGTCGACAAGGCCGACCCGAAGCTCGATCAGCTACTACGCGAGGTCAAGGAACGCGAGGCCCAGGGCTATTCCTACGAGGGCGCCGATGTCTCCTTCGAGATGCTCGCCCGGCGCACGCTGGGTTCCGTGCCCGACTTCTTCCGGGTCGAGAGCTTCCGGGTTCTGGTCGAGCGGCGCCACAATGCGCTCGGCAACCTGATCACCATGTCCGAGGCGACCGTCAAGGTCACCGTCGACGGCGAGAACATGATCTCGGTCGGCGAGGGCAACGGCCCGGTCAACGCGCTCGACATGGCGCTGCGCAAGGACCTCGGAAAGTTCCAGCCCTATATCGAGGATCTGAAGCTGGTCGACTACAAGGTCCGGATCCTCAATTCGGGCACCGGGGCGACGACCCGGGTTCTGATCGAGAGCGCTGACGGGGAGGGCAACCGCTGGTTCACGGTCGGCGTTTCGCCCAATATTGTAGATGCCTCGTTCCAGGCGCTGACCGACAGTATCCGCTACAAGCTGTTGCGCGATCACGCTCCCTCGGCGTAACGGCGGTCCACTCCATGCCCAGCGATATCCCCGACGCTCCAAGCCCGTCGCGTCTCAACCCGGCGCAGGAGGGCGTGGCGTGCGCCATGACCGCGTTCTTCCTGTGGGGTCTGTCGGCCTGGTTCTACAAGGTCATCCACTATGTGCCGGCCTACGAGGTGATCGCCCACCGGGTCGTGTGGTCGGTGCCGCTGGCGGCTGCCGTACTGATCGTGATCGGGCGCACCGGCGACATCGGCCGTGCGTTCAGGACGCCGAAAATCCTGCTCACCCTGATGTTCACCGCCGCGCTGGTCAGCCTGAACTGGCTGCTCTATGTCTGGGCCGTGGTCGGCGGCTATGCGCTCGAGGCGAGCCTCGGCTACTTCATAAATCCGTTGATGAGCGTGCTGCTCGGTCTTGTTCTGCTGCGCGAAAAGCTGTTGCCGGCGCAGGCGGTGGCGGTCGGTCTCGCGGTCGTCGCGGTGATCATCCAGACCGTGCTGGTCGGCAGCTTCCCGTGGCTGGCCCTGACGCTCGCCTCGACCTTTGCGACCTACGGCTACCTGCGCAAGACGATCGATATCGGCCCGGCCCAGGGGTTTCTGGTCGAAATCCTCCTGGTCCTCCCGGTGGTGATCGCTTATCTCGTCTGGGTCCATGCACGCGGGGATGCCCATTTCGCCTCGGACGGTTTCACCACGTTCTGGTTGATTCTGGCGGGGCCCATGACCGCCCTGCCGCTCATGCTGTTCGCCACCGCCGCCCGGCGCATCAGGCTTTCGACCCTCGGGCTGCTGCAATATATCGCGCCGTCCCTGATTTTCGTGACCGCGATCTTCGTCTTCGGCGAGCCGATGAACCTGGCCCGCTTTGCAAGCTTCGCCCTGATCTGGATCGGCCTCGCGATCTATTCGATCTCCGCCATGCGCGAAGACCGCAGGCAGCGGGAGAGGGCGCGCCTGCCGGGGTAGGGCGGGCGGACCGTCATGCGCAGGCTTGAGGTGGACAGATTGGCCGTCAGGACGCGGCCGCCGCCACGATCTCCGCGCGCTTGAGCACCATCGGCACCACGTCCCTGGCGCTCGGCGCGACGTCGATGGCGACTTCCAGGCCGGCACGGATGAAGGCCTCCTCGCGCATATGGTCGAGCAGGTTGATCAGCGGGTCCCAGAAATTCTCGATATTGGCCAGCACGATCGGCTTGCGGTGCTGGTCGAGCTGCGCCCAGGTGGTCATCTCGACCGTCTCCTCGAGCGTGCCGACGCCGCCCGGCAGCGCCACGAAAGCGTCGGCCTTCTCGAACATCATCATCTTTCGCTCGTGCATGTTGGTGGTGACCACCGCGTCCTGCACGTCGCGCAGCATCTGCTCGCGGTCTTTCAGGAACTGCGGAATGATGCCGGTGACATGCCCGCCATGCTTGAGCACGGAGCGGGCGACGATGCCCATCAGACCCAGGCTGCCGCCGCCGTAGACCAGGCCGATGCCCCTTTCGGCCATGTCCTTGCCGAGTTCCTTTGCGGCCGCCGCATAGGCCGGATTGTTGCCCGGGCCGGAACCGCAATAGACGCAGATTCGTTGAATGTTGCTCATGGGCTGATCTGGCATTTCAGGCAAGGTGCCGTCAAGCCCAAGAAGTCGTCACGGTAAAGCATGAGACGCCTCGGAGCCGCATGGTTCGCAAAGCCACCGCATTTTCGCAGATCGCGATGCCGGCGGAGGAGCCGTTCACAACATCACTTCCGGACATACCAAGCCTCCTGTCTCTCAGCCGGTCGATGGGGTCCTACAGTCTGATCTGGATCAAACCTACTTGTCGTCACCCGTGTTAGTTGTTTGATGTTGGCCTTTAGGACAGTTCAGGGTGTTTTGGTCTATTCGAGGGTAAGACAATGGGACATCTGCTCAGCAGATTGCGTATTGGCGAAAAAGTTGGTCTAGGTTTCGGTTTCGTCGGCCTGCTCTTTCTCGCGGTGATCTGGCAATACCACAGCACACTGGAACACTCGCTCGCCGATTATCGAAGCCTGATAGAGATCCATGACGCAAAAAAAGACCTTTTGCTCGAGATTCGGGCCGGCATGCTGGACGCCCGCCGCGCGGAAAAGAACTTCCTCCTGCATCGCAACGAAGCCGCCGCGACCGAGGTGTCGGGCCGTGTTGACGCTGTCCTCGCGCTAACCGCGCAATTGGGCCGGATCGATGAAGAATCCGGCCAGGTTGCTCGTGAGTGTGCTGACCTGATCGGGATCTATCATCAACGCTTCGAGGCGATCGCACAGGCTTGGCGCAGGAAGGGTCTGGATCATAACTCCGGCCTGCAGGGCGCCTTCCGTGATGCGGTGCACGAGCTGGAAGACCTGGCCGGACAGTTCAAGGTCAGCAGCCTCTACCTGCAACTGCTGCAGGTGCGCCGGAGAGAAAAGGACCTCGGCCTGAGACGCGAAGAGGCATACCACAAGCAGGTTATCGCGCTCCTCGCAGGGCTCCGAAGAGACGTTGGGGACTCCGGGCTTGAGCCGACGGTCAAGGCTTCGCTCGTCAAGGAACTCGCCGCCTATGAACGGAGCTTCGAGGAGTACAGCCAAAGGGTCCTGGCGCAGGAGGATATTCAGGGCGGCAAAGGGCCGTTCCGGCAGGCCGCACACCGGATCGAGGCAATCCTGCGGGCGCACTACATCCCCGGCATGGAGCCCAATATTCTTCAACTTCGACGACGCGAAAAAGACTACCTTCTCCGACACGACAAGCAGTATGTCGAGATGGCATTGCGCGAATGGCAACGCATCACCGAACAGGTTGATGGGTCCGGCGTATCACAGGAGGACAAAGCCCGGCTGAGGGTCCTGCTGACTCAGTACCGCAGGGATTTTCTCGCGCTGGTTAAGCAGAACGATGAGATCGTTTCATTATCCAGCGAGATGCGCGAGGCTGTCGGTCAGATAACGCCAATCGTGAAAAGCAAAGTCGAGGAAGCCGATCGGCTGGAGGCGGAGATGACGGCGAAGATCGAGGCGTCATCACGGGACAACGAGAGAAACATGCTTTGGATCGTTCTGACTGCTACGGCGCTGGGCATTCTCTTTGCCGTGACGATCACACTCCAGATCACACGGCCACTGCGGCGCATGATGGGCTTGCTCGGCCGCCTCGCTGACGAGGATCCCACGGAACGGATTGCAACGCGACCTGGCAGCCGCGACGAGGTTGAGCTTATGGCGGAGTCGGTGAACGCAATCGCCGATCACAAGGCTGGGCTCATCCGCTGGTGGATGAAGGAGCACGATCTCCCAGTGGCGTCCTAGACCAAGATGGCTTTCGACGGCCACATTCCCAAACCTCATTCAAGTTTCAGATGAGGTCTGGACGACGACAATGGGAACATTGACTGTCTGTATCAAATGCCCGGTTAGTTGTTCGCCAGTCCAACGTCCTTAGACACGCAAGACGTCATGAGAAACGTCTGAAGGGGGTTACGAACTGTCCTTCCAGGCACCTCCAATCGACGTCCGAAAGGTGGTCGACAGCAGAAGTTTCAGCCGGGAACTTCCGTTGTCAGGGGTTTAGCTGCCGTGGCAGAGACGGCGGCAGGACTTCTCAAAGGTGCCAGTTTCAGAAGTCGCCAGGAAACTGTTGATAGTTATTCGCGGACGATGAACGATCCCTCATTCTCCGCCAAATGTGTTTCTAACACCTCAGCCAAGTCGACGATTGCGCTGTAAAAGGCATTGTCTAGTTCATCGAACTCACCTAAGCGCGCGGCGTCTGCATAATCATAGACATCCCTTGGCTGTTCGCGCGTTCTGGAATTCCATAGCGCTGCCGCCTTTTCCAATAACCCAGCATGCAGATCGGCGTTGAGCTGGCGAAGGGCGTCAATCGTCTCCTGGGTATGTTCAATGCCGCGGTTAAGAAAGTACTGAAGGTGCCCGCCACTCTGCACTTCAGAGTCATACCAGAAGACGAGATGGGCAGGGCGTTGAGCTCGACTTAGATCTGAGTATTCCGATGT
>JBPCWF010000309.1:0-5344 GCA_051009775.1 Hyphomicrobiales bacterium
AACTGAATCACCGTGAAGCTGATCAGCATGATCCCGAAGATCGTCGGGATCATCAAGAGCAGGCGGCGCAAGATATAGGCGGCCATGAATTACCTCATCCGAATCACTCGGACTGTTTCAGCCTGGCGGCTTTCTGCGGGTCATACCACCAAGTGTCGATTATGCCACGGGCATATTTGGGCTTGAACTTCGGCCGGGCGAACTTATTCCAGTAGGCCACCGTGTGCTTGGCCTTGTACCAGTGCGGCACCCAGTAGTTCTCCGCCCTCAGCACCCGGTCGATGGCGCGGGCCGCGGAGTGCAGTTCGTCGCGCGTCTCGGCCTTGATCACCTTGTCGATCAGCGCATCGATCACCGGGTTGCTGATGCCCGACAGGTTGCGGCTGCCCTTGATGCCGGCCGCGGTCGAGCCCCAGATGTCGCGCAACTCGATGCCGGGCGTCGATCTCATGACGTAGCGCGCGGTCGTGATGTCGAAATCGTAGCTCTTGAGCCGCTCCTGATACTGCGCCGGGTCGACCCGGCGGATCGAGACCTTGATGCCGAGCCGCTCCAGATTGCGCTGGTAGGGGGTGATGATCCGCTCCGTTGTCGGCGCGAAGATCAGGAACTCGATCTCCAGCGGCTCGCCGGCTTCGTTGACGCGCACGCCGTCCTTGACGGTCCATCCCGCCGCTGTGAGCAGCTTGCCCGCTTCGCGCAACTGCTTGCGGATGTTGCCGCTGCCGTCGGTCACCGGCGGTTCATAGGGAACGTCGAAGACCTCCGCCCGCAGGTCCTTCCGGAACGGCTCGAGCAGCATGCTCTCCGCCTCCGACGGCTCGCCCTTGGCTTTCATGGTGGAGTTTTCGAAGTAGCTGTGGCTGCGCTTGTAGTGGTTGTAGAACAGGCTCTTGTTGGTCCACTCGAAATCGAACGCGTAGTCGAGCGCCCTTCGCACCCTGCGGTCGGAGAACTTCTTGCGCCGTGCGTTGATGAAGAAGCCCTGCGCGCCGGACGGCCGGTCATCCGGCAGCACGTCGCGGATCAGCCGGCCGTTGCGCACCGCGGCGAAGTCGTACTGGGTCGCCCAGGTTTTCGAGGTGAATTCCTCGCGCAGGTCGTAATCGCCGGATTTCAGCGCCTCGAATTCGGCCGTGCGGTCGCGGAAATACTCATAGCGCAGCTCGTCAAAATTGAACCGGCCCTGATTGACCGGCAGAGACCAGCCCCAATAGTCCTCGCGGCGCCGGTAAGTGACGTAGCGGCCCTGTTTGAAGTCGTGAATCTTGTAGGGCCCGCTGCCGAGCGGCGGTTTTAGCGATGTCTCGTTGAACTTGGCCTTGGAGTAATAGGCCTTGGAGAGGATAGGCAGGGTGGCGACGACCAGCGGCAGATCGCGGGTGGTTTCGCCTTTGAACGTGTAGCGCACGGTGGCCGCGTCGATCGCTTCCGCGCTCACAACGTCGCGCATTTGCAGCGTGATCGCCGGGTGTCCCTCCTCCTTGATCGTGTCGAAGGTGAACACCACGTCGTCCGACGTCACCGGTGTTCCGTCCGCGAACCGGGCTTCTTCCCGCAGGAAGAAGGTCACGCTCATCTTGTCCTCGGCGACCTCCGCGGAATGCGCCACAAGGCCGTAGACAGCGTCCGGCTCGTCCATGGCGCGGGTCATCAGGCTGTCGAAAAGAAACTGAACCCCTTGGGCGGCATTGCCCTTGAGAATGTAGGCGTTGAAGCTGTCGAACGTGATCACCCCGCTGGTGCCGATCATGGACAGCTTACCGCCCTTGGGCGCGTCCGGATTGACGTAAGCGAACTTGCGGAAATCGGGCGTGTATTTTAGGTCGCCGAAAGCGGACAGGCCATGCTGCGGCTCCGCCGAGGCGCCGGTGGCGATGACGGCCGAGACGGCAATGGCCGCGAGCCGGAGCCAGACCCGTTTCATCGCCTCAGTTCCCCTTCACGGCGGCGGCCTTGCCGGCATCGTACCACCAGGTGTCCAGAATTCCCGGCGAATACTGCGGCCGCGTGGCGGGGATGCCGAACCGGTCCCAGCGGGCAACACGCTGGCCCTTAAAGTACCACTGCGGCACCATGTAGTGGTTCGATAACAGCACCCGGTCTAGCGCATGGGTCGCCGCAAGCTGTTCCTCGCGGTCCTTGGAGAAGATGATCCTGTCGATCAGGGCGTCGACGGCCGGGTTCTTGATGCCGACCAGATTGCGGCTGCCGTTGCGGTCGGCGCTCGCCGAGCCCCAGTAATCGCGTTGCTCGTTGCCGGGCGACAGCGACTGTGCCCAGCTGCCGATGACGATGTCGAAATCGAACCCTTCGATCCTGTTCTCGTATTGCGAAGCGTCCACCGTGCGCAAACTGACACTTATGCCGAGCCGCTCGAGATTGCGTTTATACGGCAGTACGATGCGCTCGAAGTCCGGCTGCACCAGAAGGAACTCGGCCTTCATCTGCTCGCCGGTCTTTTCGTTCACAAGCTTGCGGTTCTTGACAATCCATCCGGCCTGCTTGAGCAGGTTCACCGCGGTGCGCAGATTCTTGCGCAGGGCTCTTTGGTCTCCGGCCACCGGATTGCTGTAGGCCTTGGTGAACACGTCCTCGGGAATTTTGCCGCGCAGCGGTTCCAGCATGTCCAGCTCGAGGCCTTTTGGCACACCCTCGGCGGCGAGATCCGAATTGGCGAAAAAGCTGTCGACCCGCACATATTGATCGAAGAACAGGTTCTTGTTCGCCCATTCGAAATCGAACGCATGGTTGAAGGCTAGCCGCACCCTTGCATCGGCGAACTTCTCCCGCCGCGTATTGAACACGAAGGCCTGCATCGGCTGCGGGTTCTTGGTCTGCAGCACGGCGATGATCACGTGGCCTTTGTCGACGGCGGGAAACTTGTAGGCATTGGCCCAGTTCTTTGCCGAGCTTTCGAACCGGATGTCGAACTGGTCGCCTTTGAACGCCTCGAGCGCCACGATCGAGTCCCGGTAGTAGTCGAACTGGACCTCGCCGAAATTGTGCCGGCCGATGGCGATCGGCAGATCCTTGGCCCAATAGTCTTCGACCCGCTCGTATGTGATCGCCTTGCCGGGCTTGATGTCTTTCACCCGGTAGGGGCCGGACCCGAGCGGAGGCTCAAGAGTTGTCGACAAGATGTCCCGCTTGCGGCCGTTGGCGTCAGTGCCCTGCCAGTAGTGCTTGGGCAGGATGGTGAGCTGTGCGGTGATGTCGGGCAGCTCGCGGTTTCCGGTCTGATCGAAGCTGAACGTGACCTCACGATCACCGGTCTTTTCCGCTTTCACAACGTTCTTGTAGTAGTAGGCGTAGCGCGGATGTGCGGCCTTGAGCGTCTCGAAGCTGAACATCACGTCTTCGACCGTTATCGGCTTTCCGTCGTGCCACCGCGCTTCCTGTCGCAGCTTGTAGGTCACGGACGAGTAGTCGGCCGGGTAGGATGCGGTTTCGGCGATCAGTCCGTAAGCGACCAGAGGCTCGTCGTGGGAGCCCTCGAACAGGCTGTCGTAAATCAGGCCGATGCTGCCCGCCGAGGCGCCTTTGATGATGAACGGGTTGAGGCTGTCATAGGTGCCGATCGCGCTCAGGCGTATCCTGCCGCCCTTGGGGGCGTTCGGGTTGACGTAGTCGAAATGTTTGAAATCGGCCTTGTATTTATGGCTTCCGAACGTGGACAGCACGTGGCTGTCCTGCAGGGCTTCGGCGCGGGCGGCCGATGGCGCCGCGGCCAGCAAGACTGTGCCGGTCAGCGTGAGGATCGCGGCAAAGACGGTGGGGCGTGTTCTCGCTCTTGCGCGTTTCACAGCCATGTTTCGGTTTGCTCCCATTACGCTTAACGAGGCCGAGGCTTTACGGCCAAAAATCCAGGGTGGCCGGTGCCGGCCCGTTCTATCTGCGCGCCCTCGATATTTGGTCGCCGAACATTACGGGATGTTTGCGGCCAGGTTAAATCAGATTAATGGCGCGCGCGCCCAAATGAAAGCGCCGACGGCGCATACCGTCGGCGATCCGTGTTCACGATGCAGAAAGGCCGAAGCGGCGGCCGGGCACGCAGGCGCGCTATTCCGACGCAGCCGGTTCCGTTGTGGCCGGTTCCGTCTCGGTCGCCGCTGCAGCCGGTTCCGTCTCGGTCGCCGCCGCGGCCGGTTCCGCCGCCGGTGCTGTCGCTGCCGGCAGGTCCACCGGCGTATCGCTTTGTCCGCGCAGGAACATGATCATTTCGGCGCGCGGCGTCGCCTTCTTGACGCCGGCAAAGGCCATCGACGTGCCCTTGATGTATTTTTTCGGGCCGGCAAGAAACTCGCCGAGCGTATCGTAGGTCCAGGTGCCGATTTCGCCCGCTCGCGCCTGCATTCCGTTGGAATATTTGAACCCCTCGACCGAGCCTGCCGGCCGGCCGAGGATGTCGTAGAGATTGGGGCCGATCTTTTTCTTGCCGCCCTTTTCCCAGGTGTGGCAGGCGCCGCATTTTTTCATCGCCGCCTGGCCTTTGCCGGCATCGGCCTCGGCCAACATCTGCGATATCGGCACCGCCTTCGGTTGCTCCTCGGCGGCTTCCCCGCCTGCGGCCTCTTCCGCGCCTTCCACCACATAGGCCGGTGTGCTCGGTGCATGCGTCGCGTAGATGATATCGGACAGATTCTGCACGCCCAGAACCAAGAGGACCGATCCAAGGATCGCCCCGGCGATCTTGTTGAATTCATAAGCGTCCATTGATGTACCGGTGTCCCTGATGGATTGCACGAAAGCCCTTCGGGGCAGCAGACTGCGAACGGGAACCCTCACCCCGATGAATCGGCGCGGAGACTAATGTTTTATCGTTTGCCTTGCAACACGTATAAGGACCTGTGCAGATTTGACGCGCCATAACCATGAAGGTCGATTTGCCTTAGGGGGGCAGAGTCTTGGCCGAGCAGCACAGCCGCACCGATGGGTCCGCCGCGGACGGCCGGGTGATCGTCGTTATTCCGGCGCGCATGGCCTCGTCGCGCCTGCCCGGAAAGCCGCTCGCGGATATCTGCGGCACCCCGATGATCGTCCATGTCTGGCGCCGCGCCGTGGCGGCGCGCGTCGGCACGGTTCTGGTGGCGACGCCCGATGCCGAGATCGTCGAGGCGGTGCGCAAAGCCGGCGGGAATGCGGTCGAGACCGGCGGCGATCTGACCAGCGGTTCGGACCGGGTCGCCGCGGCGCTCGCCCGTGTCGATATGCAGAAACGCTTCCGCACCGGGATCAATCTGCAGGGCGATCTGCCCGATATCTCGCCCGAAGCCATCGCGCGCTGCCTCGTTCCGCTGACAGAGCCGGCGGTCGATATCGCGACGCTCGCCGCGCCCATAAC
>JBPCWF010000310.1:0-4179 GCA_051009775.1 Hyphomicrobiales bacterium
AACCAGGGCAAAATTGCCAAGCGCTGTTGCAAGGTCGGGGTGTTGGGGGCCCATGGCATGCTCCAGGATCTCCGTGCGCCGTCGTTGCAGGGTTTCAGCCGCGGCCAAACGCTTTGGCTCCAGGGAAAAAAGGGCGAGCGCGCGGAGTGCGCGCGCAACTGCGGGATGCTTCGGGTCTAGAGCCTTCTCCCATATGCGTATCGCCCGAGTAAGTAATGCTCCGGCCTCGTCCAAGCGCTTCTGCTGGACGTAGAGCTCCGCCAAATTGACCAAAGTGCCGGCGACGGCTCCCGTGTTAGGACCGGCCGTCGCCTCCAGGATTGCGATGGCCTGGTCGAGGTGCCGCTCTGCGGTCGTCAAGTCGCCTTTGTTCGCGAACATGCGGCCCAAATTATGCAGTGTAACCGCAACATCGGGATGACGGGCGCCGAGTGCGCTGCGCTTGGCTTCAAGGGCACGGCGATAGTGGTGCTCTGCTTGTTTGAAGTCGCCCTTGTTGTGATAGAGCACCGCCAGGTTGCTCAAGCTGCGTGCAATCATGACACTGTCGGCAGGCAGCGCTCGCTCACGTATGGCGAGGGCTCGCTTATAGAAAGGAAGAGCTTCCTCGTAGCGACGCTGGTTGTGAAAGACCAAGGCGAGTTCGTTGAGCACTTTCGCAACACCGAGACCGTCAGCGCCGTATATTTGCTCGATCATGGCCAGGGCGCGGCGTGCCAATGGCTCTGCCTCGTCGAAACGATCCTGTGAGCGATACATGCGGGCCAGTTCCACCAAACTGTGGGCAACATCGCGGTGACCAGAGCCCAAAGCGGCCTCGCGGATCGTCAACCCGCGTTTCAAGAAGGGTTCGGCCTGGCCATACCGGCCTCGGTTCCGGTACATGGCGCCCAGTGCCATGACACTGTCAGCTATGGCCAGATCGTCTGCCTGGAGTGTCGCCTCGCGAATCCGCAAAGCTCGCAGATGTTGCGGCTCGGCCTCTGCATAGCGGCCTCGCCTCTGGTTCATCACGCCCAGTTGGTACAAGCTCCGGGCGACCTCGGGATGGCTTGGCCCCAGAACGGTTTGGTTCTCGGCCAAAACCCTCTCACCCAGGGCGTAAGCGCCTTGCATATCCCCCGCTGCGAACAGCGCGCTGACTTTTTGATTGCGGGCGGCGGCATCGGATACCACATCCGCCTGCGCCGAGCCGACAGACGTGAATACGAGGCTCCCGATGATCCATAAGGCCAGGTGGCGCATCGCTTTCACTCCGCGTGGGGAATGGAGTGCCGTACGAGGACAAGGCCAGCCTAGAGCATCGTTACTTCATATGGAATCATTTGATGGTGCCAAATCAGGTCAGCCGGCTGGGCGCTTGAGGTGTTGCGACGCGATCGGCCTAATAAGTCACTGGCAGTGCCGCAAGTCCGCGCACGATTGGCGTCTCACGCCAGAGCAGCTCTTCGGCCGGTTTTGCGAGCTGCAGGTTCGGGAACCGTTCGAACAGGCAGGTGAATGCAGTCTCGGCCTCCAGCCGGGCAAGCTGGTGGCCGAGGCAATAATGGATGCCATCTCCGAAGGCCACGTGAGGATTGGGATCGCGCGACAGATCGAGACGGTCCGGCGCCGTGAACACGCGCTCGTCCCGGTTGGCTGATGCGATGACGGCGAGCACGAGGTCACCCCGACGGATGGGGACGCCGCCGATCTCGGTATCCTGGACTGCGTACCGTTCCGTCGCGATCTCCACGGGCGCGGTGAACCGCAAGAGCTCGTTGATGGCGGAACCCAGGAGAGCGGGGTTTTCCAGGAGGCGCAGCTTCTGTTCGGGATGCTCCAACAATGCCAGCGTGCCCGAGGCGATCAGGTTCACGGTCGTCTCATGGCCGGCGATCATGAGAAGCAGGATCATTGCGATGAGTTCATGTTCGCTCAGCCGATCACCGTCTTCCCCGGCTTCGACGAGAGCCGTGACCAGGTCGTCGCGGGGCCGTTCGCGGCGCGCCCTGCACATCCGCCTGAGGTAACCTACGATCGCAAAGAGGCTGGGCAGCTTCAGCAGCATCTTCAGATCGGACGTCGCGCCCATGATCTTGGTCGACCATTTGTGGAACTTGCGCCGGTCGGCTTTGGGAACGCCCAGAAGCTCACAAATCACCGTCAACGGCAGCGGCAACGCAAAGTCCCGCAGCAGGTCCGGGGCCGCATTACGCTCCATGCCCGCCAGCAGATCGCGCGCGATCGCTTCGATTCTGTCGCTTAGCATGTCGACACGCCGCGGGCTGAACGCCTGATTGACGAGAGCCCTCATGCGCCGGTGAGCGGGATCGTCCGTATCGAGCATATTCTGCTCGAGAGACCTGATGCTCGCCGGCAGCCAGGGCGGCATGGTTTTCCGGTATTTGGCGCCGGCATTCCTCGGATCCTTGACGAAGCGCTCCGCGTCTTTCAGGCATTCGACCACATCCGCATAACGCGTGATCAGCCAGAGCTCACCCAATACCGGCGCCGTGATCCGGGCGGCCGGCGTCTGCGCTCTCAGGCGCGCATAGAATGGAAATGGATCGCGCTTATGGTCGCGCGAAAAGATATTGACGGCACCGAGATCGACGGACATGGGTAGCGGCTACACTCAAAAGCTCGTTATCGAAGATCGTGCTGCATCCATCGCGTGCCGAAGCCCGGCCCCCGATCATTCCAGCAATCACACCTCGCCGGCCGCTGCATGGCAGCTTGCCACGTTCGCCTCATGCGGCAGGTCGAGACACGGATTGATGTCGAAGAACCCGGTCGGCATCAGTTTGAAGCCGGAGCTGATGCAGGACTGCACGGGAAAGTCCTCCGGCCGCGGCTGGTGATGCAGGCCGAAAACGTGCCAGGCGACGATGTCGGCGTTCTCGATATTCTCGTCGTCGGCGACAAAGCTCGGCAGGCCGTCGGTGCCGTCTGAGTGGTTCATATATTCGCCGGCCGGATAGCGTTCGTCCGGATCGTAGGCCGTGACCCAGAGATGGTTGCGGACGAAGGCCGCGCGCGTGCCGGCCGGCGATCCTTCCGCCAGGAACGGTGTCACGCAGTGGGACGGTTCGAGCTTATAGCCGACCGTGCCGCCGACATGGTTGGTCTTGTTGGGATTGACGAACTTCCAGTAACGCTGGCTCTGCGGGTTGATCTGCCGGGCCGCTTCGGTCTCCGTCCTGAGCACGGTTTCTTCCTGGAAGAAGGCATTGCCGTAGGGGTTGGCGTCGCCTGCCGGTTCCGCATAGGTGTTGCACTCGACGGCTGAGTTCTCATCGCCGTCGACGGCGAGATCGAGCCGGGCGCAGAACAGGTGCTGGTGGATCTGACCGAAAACGCCTGGTGCCACCTCGGTGGCGTATTTGTCCTTCGTGCCCGGTTCGCCGGCGACCGTGTTGATGATACCGGTCGCCTTGATCTCGAACTCCATCGTGCCGTCGAGATGGAAGTACCAGTACATGGCGTACTCGTAATTGCCGACGGTCGCGATCGACGAGATCACCAGACGGCGGGCGCGGCGCACCTCGACGCGTTCCGTGCGGAAGTCGGTGTGCTTCCACAGGATGCCGTCGTCCTCCTCGTGGATGCAGATCGCCTTGGGGATCGAGAAGATGCCGCCATGCATGTCGTTGAGATCGACATCGAGATACTGGATCGCGCCCAGGCAGTCGCAGCCGAGCTCCAGCGAATTCACCAGCTTGCCGATGCCGTATTCACCGACATCGAACACGCTCTTGCGGAAATGCCCGTTGGACGTGCTGCCATAAGGCACGACCATTTCGGCCAGCGACGCACGGTAGACTACCGGCCGGCCGGCGAAACAGATGTCGTGAAGGGTGAGCGACTCGCGGGCGTTGAAGCCGATCAGCAGCGACCAGTCGTGCCACTCGATGTGCCGGCCGTTCATCGCGAAGCTGACGCCTTCGGGCTGGGCGACGTCGATCGGTTTGAGGTCGCTCCGCGTCCCGGCCTGGAACGTGCGGTCGTAGTTGTACTCGGTCATGGGCACGGGCGTGACGCCGTAATCGTCGATCCGGATGACCTCGCCGGTCTTGATGTCGACCACGGCATTGAGCCCTTCGATTGGATGGGCGTAGAGATTGTCGAACTCGCGGGTCCGAAGCCAGGCGAAGGTGTGGCAGAGGTGGCGTCCCTCTTCGCCGGGCACGTCGAAAT
>JBPCWF010000311.1:0-7713 GCA_051009775.1 Hyphomicrobiales bacterium
CATGGCCGCGACGCGGCAGCGGCCGCGGCGGAAACCGCACGCCGGACCTTCGAGGGTGGCGAGGCGGCCGAGGGCCTGCCGACCAGCGAGATCGCCCGGGCGGAACTAGAACGGGGGCTCGGACTGCTCGGCGCCTTTGTCGCTTCGGGTCTGGCCAGTTCCAACGGCGATGCCCGGCGGCATGTGCAGGGCGGCGCCGCTCGGGTCAACGACCGGCCGGTTCAGGACATCAAGGCGGTTCTGAGCGCGGCGGATGTCAATGCGGACGGTGTCATCAAACTGTCGATCGGCAAGAAGCGCCACGCTCTGCTCAAGCCGGTCTGAAAGACTCAGCGCTCGAGCTTCGGAATGCCGCGCTTGATCCCCGGCGTGTTGCCCGCGGGCTCGGGGATCGCGCCCCAGCCGTCGATTTCGAACAGGCGCCTGAGGAAACCCGGAGCCAGCGCGGACACAGGGTTTATGGTCACGCGCGGACGCTCAAGCGAGCCGGTGACCGCGAAGGTGACGCCGATCAGTCCCTGTCCCTCGCCGCCCATAAGCACCTGGCCGAGGATCGGCACGTTGCTGAGCGCCGAATTGAGGGCATATGCCGGTATCAGTGTGCCGCCGATATTGAGCCGGCCGTCGGCCCGGCGAATGGAGCCGCGCGCCGTTGAACCGATGGCGGGGCCTCTGATCAGTGCTTCTCTGACGATCCGCAAATGGCTCTTGTCGATGATGAACTCGAACCTGAGCCCGTCGAACCGGGCCTCGTCGCTGGTTCCCCGGACCAGACCTTCCGCGTCGATGCCGTTCGCGGCGGCCTGGCGCGTTGTCGAGCCCAGCTCGCGCAACACCGGCTCGTTGCGCACGATGAAATCATTGTAGTCCAGGCGGCCGTTCTTGATTTCCCCGGTGCCGTCGGCGCCTAAGACGGCGCTCAGGTTGAACCGGCCGGAGTGGGCAC
Organism: Hyphomicrobiales bacterium; assembly: GCA_051009775.1. Classification (GTDB taxonomy): domain Bacteria; phylum Pseudomonadota; class Alphaproteobacteria; order Rhizobiales; family JAJFHB01; genus JBPCWF01. Next base: position 947 of record JBPCWF010000311.1, read on the forward strand.
GGGTGTAAAGGTTGATCGCACGCAGTGCTGAGCCGCCGTCGCGTGTCGCTACGCGCAGCCGGCGCTGCCCGGCCGCGTTGGGCGAAATCGTCACTTCAAGCACCTGCCCATTGGCGAAGGAACCGGTCATCTGCATGGCGCTGGCCACGGAGGCGGTGCTGCGCAGGGACATGGACACGTTGGTCAGATGCTCATGATTGTGCATGAACAGCGTCTTGATCTGGGCATCGACCTGGACGGTTTCCTTGGCCGGTTTCAGCTCGCCGCCCGGGCTCGACTTGTTCTTGTTGAAAGTTGAGTCGACCATAGGCCGGGCGTCAAAGGAATCCGCGATCACCCGAAACGCCATGGTGTTCTGAGCGGACCGGCGCCCTTCAATCGAGAACCTGTTGCCCGGTCCCAGATTGACGTTGGGGAATTTCAGGTGCTTGAGCCGGCCCTGGGGATCGATGCTGAGACCGCCCTTTATCGAGAGATGCTGCGGGCCCCTCAGATCGAGACTGGTAATCTCAGACGACCCGTCGGCCGCATAGGTGACATCGAACGATGCCGTGGCTTTCGCGCCCGCGGCGCGGCGCCACCGCATCTGTTCGAAATGGAGAATCGACTTCGACAGATCCGCTTCGATGTGGAGACGGTCGAACCTGCCGTTTTGCTTTACCGCCTTGATGTTGGCTTTCACGGTGCCGCTGAGGAAGTTCGACATGTCGAGCCTGAGGCGTTTGCGCGCCGCCTCGTCGAGCACCACCGTGGCGTCGACCTGTGTGCCGACGCCGCTCTTGAAGATTTCGCGCCATGTCAACTGGGTCTGGGTGCCGTTAAGCAAAACGGTGCCCTTGCCGGTCAGCCCGGTCTTGTCGACGTCCAGCGCCATGGAGCCGCCTTCGATACCGGCGCCGTTGAAGACGCCGTCGAGGCGGACCTTGTCGAGCTGTACCTTGGCGCCGATCTCGACCTGCTCGAAGGTCACGCCGAACAGCAGCGGCAGGCGGACATGCAGCCGCGTGATGCTGGTGCCGCCGAGATCGTCCGGTGCAATACCGGCGGCCCGGGCGTATTTCAGCGGTTCGTGATCGATCAGCCTCAACGCCGCGGCGGACGGGCCGGACACATCGATTGTGATGTCGCCAATTGTCCCGCGCTTGGTGAGATCCTTGACATAGAACCGGCCGTTGGAGACGGCGAGGCGTCCGCCGGACGGCAGGTCTATGTGACCCTGCTTGAGCTTGACCTCGAAATCGTTGCCCCTGAGCAGGCCTTCCGCGGTGGCATTGCGGATCGGCGGCAAGGACCTGAAATATCGGGTCGTTACATTGCTCAGCTTGAACGCAAAGGCCAGTTGGTCGTTCGGCATGGGCGACGCTTCGAGCGCAGCGGCGAGCGCCTGCGACGTCAGGTTGACCCTCAGATCGCCGTCGACCGTGGATGCGTCCGACATGTGATTGACGATCCACGACCGCGCGCCCTGGGCGGCGTCCGGCGGCCACAGTTTCTTGAGCAGCGGCAATTGAATGTTGCGCAGGGTGCCGCGCAGATACACCGCCGGAACCTCCGGCCCTTCGATGAAGGTGCCCCTGAGCTGGACCTGCGAATCGCCCGCGGTCAATTGCAGGTCATCCAAGTCAAAGCGGCCCTCTTCCAATGCCGCGAGGCCGCGCAGGCTGAGCCGGTCAATGGCGACTTTGGCGGACGGCGAACCGGTCGTGTCGAGACTGACATTCTCGGTTGCGATCTGATAGCGCACCGACGCCAGGCCGCCGGCATCGCTGTAAACCGGCGAAAATCTGGCATTGAGCCGGGCACGGTTGCCGCCGACCAGGAGCGATGAATCCTTGATCACGACATCGCCGTTCTCCGGCACGTAGCTGACGTGAATCGCGCCCTCGTCGACCAAGAGCGATTCGGTGATGAAGCGCGGGAAGCCGAGCAGCCCGGCGCCCGCGACAAATGAGGCATCCGCCTTCAGAAGCGTGCCCTTGCGGTCGAACTCGAGATCGGCCTGGCCGTCGAGCGGCAGTTCCACCTTCGCCAAATCGGACAGCACGAAGACCTCGTCGGAGATCTCGGCCGGCACCAGGTCGAACACCTTGGCCGTGATCTTGAAACGCTCGGTCTCGGCAATATAGTCGGCGGCAAGCTCAACACGCCAGGGATGCTGGCCGCTTGCGACATGGCCATGGGCGAACAGAGACATGCCGTAAGGCACGCGCTTGAACACCAGGTTGGTCTTCGGGGCATACCAGATGGCGTCATTGGCTTCGTCGTAGATCGACACGGCGGCGTCGGAAATCGAGATCGTCTCGAGCTCCATTGCCGCGGACCCTTTGCCGTCGCGTGGCGCAAAAGCCGAGAGCATATAGGCGAGAAAACCGTCAGTGCCGGTTTCGATTTCCGAATCAGACTTGCCGGGCGCCGCAACCGGATCAGACGGCTGGTCCTGGTTTTCGGTGCCCTCGGCCCGGCCGAATCCAAGCTGCAGTTCTCCGTCCACGGACCGCTTGACCAGAATGCGCGGTCCGATCAGTTCCAGCGCCTTGGGCCTGATCTCGCCCGACAGCAGCGCCGCCGCATTGATGCCGATACCGGCTCTCGGCGCGCGGGCGATCAACTGCCCGCCGTCGTCTTCGAGCTGGGCGCGGCGCAATCTGAGATGGATGGTGTTGTCGTTGGCGTCGCGCTCGATCACCACGTCCTTGACCCGCAGGCGCATGCCCGGGAGACTGGCGTTGATGAAATTCTCGATCGGGCCGCGCAGGAAGCCAATGGTCATCGGACCCTGGGCGATGCGCCAGTAACCGATGCCGGCACCGAGCACCAGCACCAACGCCACGCCTACAAAACCGTAGAGGACAACTCTTCTGGCGCGCTTACCCAATGGGTCTGTATCCCCTCATCCACGGTCTGCCGCAAGAACGATGGAGGTTTGAATGGTCAAATTCCACGCCTAAGAAGACGCAACCCGGAACACGTCGGCGGTCAATAGCCAAAAACGTGCAGCCGATCCGTGAGAGCGCAAACTTGAAAGCAGTTGCTTGCGCCATTGTGCCCCGGTTTCATCTTGAACCAGCCCCCATTAAATTTCTATTGAAACCTCAGCCCTTCTCCCAGATACCACAGGCAAAAATGGACCAAAGGATGACCATATGACTGCAGCACTCAGCATCGGAGACGACGCCCCGAACTTCTCACTGCCAACCGACAGCGGTGGCGAAGTCTCCCTCGACGGCCTGCGCGACCGCAGCGCCGTTGTGTACTTCTATCCTAAAGACGATACAAGCGGCTGCACAAAACAGGCCATCGCTTTTACCGAACTCAACTCCGAATTCGACAAACTCAACGCGTCAATCATCGGAATCTCCGCCGATACTCCGGCAAAACATGACAAATTCAAGGCAAAACATGGCCTGACCGTCACATTGGCGTCCGACGAAGGCCACGACGTGCTCGAGGCTTACGGCGTCTGGGTGGAGAAAAACATGTATGGCCGCAAGTATATGGGCATCGAGCGGGCCACCTTTCTCGTCGACAAGACCGGCAAAATCGCCCAGATCTGGCGCAAAGTTAAGGTTCCCGGCCACGCCGAGCAGGTTTTGAAGGCGGTTGCCGATCTTAGCTGACCGCGCCATGTCCGACCCGCGCTCCCTGCCGGATTATGCGCGCGCAATCGTCGCGGCGGCCGTGCCCGCGGACAAGGTTGCGCTTGCCCGTGAAGCCGGCGGATTGTGGCGCGAGCGCGCCTTGTCGCGCAGCCCGGGCGGCGCGCCTTTTGTCATGCCGGACCGGCCGGGACGCCCGGATGCGCCCGTTCTCCTGCCGCCGCGCGACATGCCCAAGCGCTCAGCCGCCGGCACGCGCGGCCGAATCGCCCTGATTCACTCCCTCGCCCATATCGAGCTCAATGCGATCGATCTGACCTGGGACCTGATCGGGCGATTCGCCCATGAGCCGATGCCGGTGCCGTTCCTCGACGACTGGGTGCAGGTGGGTATCGAGGAGGCCTGTCACTTCGAACTGCTCGATGCCCGCCTCGTCGCCATCGGCACCCGTTACGGCGATCTTCCCGCTCATGACGGCCTGTGGCAGGCGGCACAGGACACCGGCCATTGCCTGCGCGCGCGAATCGCCATCGTGCCTCTTGTGCTCGAGGCGCGCGGCCTCGACGTCACGCCGTCGCTGATCGAAAAGACCGAAGCGGCGGGCGATCTGGAGACGGCGGCGATTCTGTCGACCATCTACCATGACGAGAAGCGCCATGTGGCGTTCGGGGCGAAGTGGTTCCGCTATTTGTGCCAGCGCGACAAAATAGCGCCGGAGCCGGAGTTCCACCGGCTTGTGCGGGCTCATTTCCGCGGTGCGCTGAAACCGCCGTTCAACGATAAGGCCCGATCGGAGGCCGGTTTATCCCCCGGGTTTTACAAACCTCTTGTTGGCACCTAGCGATTGCATTAACTTTTCGATTCGGTAAGTGGCTCGAACTGGACACGCTGGGGCCCACTGAGTGGTCCAGGTGCGCGCTTAGCAGGCAACGTATCGGGTAACAGGTCTGCTCTGCCGCGGGGGGTGATGCGGTAACTGATCATGGGATTGGGGATTCAAGAGAGTCGTCGGGACCTCGTTGAGTTTCTTCGACACGTGTTTCGCGAGCGCCAGATCTATGTGCGCTCGGACACGACCTTTCGATATGTCGTGGTGCGGCCGGGACATCAGATCGCCTGCGCCGGAGCGGTCGCCATCGCGATGTTCTGGGCCGGCTTCACGACGGTCACCTATTTCGGCAAGCAGCAGGCGGTCTCGCTCGCACATAACAACACCAACCGGGTGCAGCTGCTGTACGAGGCGCGCCTCGCCTCGATGCAGAGCGCCGTCGACGCGCTCAACGACCGGCTCATGCTCGATCAGGGCGCCTATGTCGGCAAGGTCGACGAGCTGCGTCAGGAGTTCGTTCGGCTGGTCGACCGGCACCGCCGGCTGGAGGTGTTTTTCAAACAGGGCTGGATCCCGGTCAATGCCATACAGAAGGATACCGCCGGCGCGAGCATGGGGCTGCCGAAACCCAGGCCCAAGCCGCCCACCGGGACGACCGCCACGCCGCTGCCGGATCAGCGCGCCAGCGCGCCGGTCATGATGTACAAGACCGTAAGCGAGGCCAAACGGCCGCTGATCCGGGTCGACGCGCAATTCGACGATATCGAGAAGGCGCAGAACGACCTGCTGAACCGAATCATCATACTCGGTGAAAAGAAGGCGGCCGCCCTGCGGAAAGTTCACGAAACCATCGGTCTGGATCCAAAGGAAGTGGTCGCCCGGACCGAGCTGCCGGCGCGCGCCATCGGCGGACCATTGCTGCCGGTGCAGAAGGGGCGCGAACCACGCGACGGACTGGACCAGCGGGTGTTGGAGGCGCACCAGAAGTTTTCCGAGGCGGAGAAGCTGTTTCACGCGCTGACGCTGATGCCGGTGCGCCTGCCGATGATCAAGGGATACAGGCTGACCAGCGGTTTCGGCTTCCGCCGCGACCCGTTCAAGAACGTTCTGGCAATGCATACCGGAGTTGATCTGATGGCGCCCTACGGCACGCCGATCAAGGCCGCGGCCGCAGGCGCGGTAATCCGGGCCGAACATGCCGATGCTTATGGCCGCGTGGTCGACATCCGGCATGACAACGGCATCACGACTCGGTATGCTCACATGAGTGCGATTGATGTCGAGGTGGGCGAAAGGGTCGGTGTCCACCAGGTAGTAGGACGCGTAGGCACCTCAGGCCGCAGCACTGGTCCACACCTGCACTACGAGACCAGGGTCAACGGCAAACCGATCGATCCTTATCAATTCCTTCGGATAGCTCGGGATGTTCTTCAGAAAAAAGACAGGTAGCGCCAAAAGCGCGGTTGGGCGCGGGTCCCGTGTCGGCCCGTCGATCATCGGCTCCGACGTGGTGATCCAGGGAAATCTGGTCACCGCCGGGGATCTGCAGATCGACGGCACGATCCAGGGAGACGTGCGCGCCACGGCCGTGGTGGTCGGGCCGCAAGGTGCGATCCATGGCGAACTGGCAGCGGAAGAGGTCGTGGTGCGCGGGCGGGTGATCGGACCGATTCGCGGGACCAGGGTCCGGGTGTTCTCGGGCGCCCATGTGGACGGCGACATCGTGCACGATTCGCTTGCCGTCGAGACCGGTGCGTTCTGTCAGGGCAGCATCAGACGTTCCGAAGACCCGCTTGCCCAGCACGGCGGACGCCTGCAGCAGCCGCAAGCGGTGGTGCACCACGACCACGAGCCGGACCTCGAAGAGGACGAAGAACCGCGGCGTCCGCAACGCCGCCCGATCATGCTGCGCTCGCGCGCGGCGGAGTAGGCCGACCGGCGCGTTCACTCGCGCGCACTGTTTACGGCTTACGGTTTCCTGAGCTCAGGCCTTATATCAGCGATCATTGGTATTACATCAGATCCTGGATCTCTTCCTTGGTCCCGCCGAGAACGCGCTGCGCCAGGCCGGCTTCGAGAAACGAATCGATGTCGCCGTCGAGCACGGCGGCCGTGTTGCTGGTTTCGACGCCGGTGCGCAGGTCCTTGACCATCTGATAGGGCTGCAGGACGTAGGACCTGATCTGATGGCCCCAGCCGATCTCCGACTTCTGCGCCGCCTCGGCCTGGGCCTCTTCTTCGCGCCGCTGCAGTTCCGCCTCGTACAAACGCGCGCGCAGCATGGCCCATGCGGTTGCCCGGTTCTTGTGCTGCGAGCGTTCGTTCTGGCACTGCACAACGAT
>JBPCWF010000312.1:0-3585 GCA_051009775.1 Hyphomicrobiales bacterium
TACTGGTAGATGTTCAGCACGTAGCGCACCGGGATCAGTCCGACATCCCGCGACACCACCTCTTCGACACTGTCGAACCAGACATGGGGATCCCGGCTCTTCTTTCTCAGGCCGGCGATGCGGCTGGGACCTGCATTGTAGGAGGCGAGGGCGAACAGAATACGGTTGAAATCGTCGACATCCTTGCCGGCAAAATACCGATCGGCCAGATAGCGCAGATACTTCGTGCCGGCATGTATGTTTGCGTCGACGCTCGCGCTCACATCGGAGATCTGCACATCACGGGATGCCGCCGTGCTGGGCTTGATCTGCATGATGCCGACGGCCCCCGTCGGTCCCGTTGCGGATTGGTCGAGACGGGATTCATGAAACGCGAGCGCCGCCAGGAGCAGCCAGTCGATATTGTACCGTGCACCGTATTTCTGAAACCGGACCACCAGGCCATCGAGCCGTTTGAGGTTGGCTTTGGCCGTGGCTTTCCTGAGCCATCCGGTCTTGCGGTAATAACGGCCCAGCAGGATGTTCCCCAACAGGGTTCCGGATGACGCCTTGGCGGCAAATGCGTTTATCTTCGACCTGAGATTGGGACTGTTCTTTCTGAACGCCCAGGCAATCGTGCCGCCGGTTCTGACCGCCACTTTCTCGTGCACCCGGATGTTGTCGAACACCTTGGACCAGAACGCCACCTTGTGGCTGTCCATGACGATCGCCGGAATCAGCTCCGCATTGACCATTTCGAGCAGGTCTTCGTCTTCGAGGAGTTCGTTGGCCTTGACGATCCTGATCTGCGGCTTGCCCTGTTTCCTGAACTCCGCATTGCGGCGCTCAAGGCTTTGAAAGTAGCTGCTGGACGGCCGCACATGTACGGTCAGACCGGACAGGCTGTCGATGCCCTGCCGTTCCTCCGTGGCCTTGGGCGTGACCAGAAATTCGCTGACGTTGCGCTGGAAGGGTTCGGAAAACGCAACCTGCTTCTGGCGTTCCTTCGTCACCGTCAGATTGGCCACCGCAATGTCGCCGCGGCCCTCGACAAGGCCTGAAATGAGCTGGTCGCGGCGCGTCGGTATCAAGAAAATCACCGGATGGTCTTTCTTCGACCTGGCATCGCTCTGCAGGGTCTTTTCGAACTCATGCAGCCATTCCACGGCCAGACCGCGCCTGCGGCCGCCGTCCAGAAAGAAAAAGGTTTTGCTGAAAGGAATGAGGACGCGGATCCGGCGGTGTTTCAGCATCGCGTCATAGTCGCCGGTCCATTGCTCGGCGACCCCCTGCGACAGGGCATTGCCGGTTTCCAACGCGCGCGCGCCGGATGTTGCCGCCGCAAGCACGAGCGCGAGCAGCGCCGACAAGAGAAGCTTTCGGACGACCGGCCGGGGTGTAACGTCTGCAAGGCGCATCATGGCACCTTCATGGTTTCCGGGTTTTGTCCCGATGTCCAGTTCATCCTCGCCGAACTGCCGGCGCATTGTCGACCGGCGGCCTCACGATGCCATCCAAAGCCCGACTTACGGTGTCACAGCCAGACATGTCGGCGCGGCCGCCGGGAGCGTGACGCCCATGGCAGGGCAGCAGGACGACCGGCACGGTCCGGGCTTGATAAACGTCAAGGACAGTGGCCGGGGCGGGTTGGACATTGCGGCGACCAAGCCAACGGATGCCATATGGACATGCTCCGGTGCATACGGGCCGCCTTTATTGCCTGCATTGCTGCGACCGCCGTCTTCGCGGACGTCGTGGTATGCGCTGACGCCGTGTCGGCGGAGACGCAGCTTCCGCGGTTTCTCAAGAAGCTCGGTCCGAAGGACCTCAACCCGGCTGCCGATGCGTTCGGCCCGATCCGTGAAGATGTCGATGCCGTGCCGATCCTGTCCGCGGGCGCAACCATCGGGTGGGCGTTTCTGACCTCCGATTTCGTCGAGACCGGCGGCTATTCCGGCAAGCCGATCCACATCGTGGCCGGTATCGATCTGGACGCGGTCGTCACCGGGGTCCGGCTCGTCAAGCATTCCGAACCGATCGTGCTGGTCGGCATACCCGAACGCAAGGTGGTCGCACTGACCGAGAGCTATGCGGGTCTCGACCTGAAACGGGAAGCGGCCGAGAGCGGTTCCGCCCACGACCTCGACATCATATCCGGCGCCACGGTGACCGTGATGGTGATCGACGATTCGATCGTGCGCGCCGGTTTGAAAGTCGCGCGTGCGCTCGGCCTTGGCGGCCTTGCCCCGCCGCCCGCCGATACCGGCCCGCGGCGCACAGTCAACATGGCGGCCGGCGACATCCGGGACTGGCAGGCCCTGACCGGTGACGGCTCCGTGCGGCGGCTGTCGCTCGACCTCGGACAGGTCAACGACGCCTTTGCCGCGAGCGGCAACCAAAAGGCGGTTGCGCGCCCGGAACGCGGAGAAACATCCGAAACCTTTATCGACCTGAACACCGCGCTGGTCTCCGTGCCCGGAATTGGACGAAGCCTGCTCGGCGCGGCCGAATACGAGAACCTGAAAGCCATCCTCGGCGACGGCGACCACGCCATCCTGGTCGCCGGGCGGGGACGCTATTCGTTCAAGGGCTCGGGCTATGTGCGCGGCGGCGTGTTCGACCGTATCGTGCTGATCCAGGGCGATCTGAGCGTGCGCTTCCGCGACCGCAACCACCGTCGCATCGCCGCGGTCGAGGCGGCCGGTGCGCCGGCGCTCAGCGAGACCGATCTGTTCACCATACCGGCAAGCTCCGGGTTCGATCCGACCAAGCCATGGCGGCTTCAACTGCTGGTTCAGCGCGCGGTCGGCGCGGTCGAGCGCGCCTTCGTCACCTTCGATCTGGGCTACCGTCTTCCCGAAAGCTATGTGGTCACCGAGGCGCGCGAACCCGCTGCGGCCCCGGCCGGGACCGCCCGCGCCGACGACGCCGGGCGCGCCGATCTGTGGAAGCGGATCTGGCACCAGCAGAAATACCAGGCCGTCGTTCTGGTCCTGTCCCTGGCGGTGCTGACCGGCGTCTTCTTCTTCCAGATCCCGATCACCCGGAACGAGCGGTTCGTCTTCTGGTTCCGGATCGGGTTCCTCACCTTCACCCTGTTCGGGATCGGCTGGTATGCCAATGCCCAGCTTTCGATCGTCAACATCTTCGCGCTGACCCATGCGGGCATCCACGGATTCCGCTGGGACACCTTCCTGACCGATCCGCTGGTCTTCATCCTCTGGTGTTCGGTCGCCGCTTCCCTCCTGTTCTGGGGGCGGGGCGCCTATTGCGGCTGGCTCTGTCCGTTCGGCGCGCTGCAGGAACTGACCAACCGGCTGGCCAAGCTCGCCCGCATTCCCCAATGGACCCTTCCCTGGGGGCTGCATGAACGCATGTGGCCGCTGAAATACATGATCTTCCTGGCGCTGTTCGGCCTGTCGCTCTATTCGATCGACGATGCCGAGCGGTTCGCCGAGATCGAACCGTTCAAGACCGCAATCATCCTGAAATTCGTGCGCGACTGGCCTTACGTGGTCTTCGCGCTTGCGCTCATCGCCATCGGGCTCTTCGTCGAGCGCTTCTACTGCCGCTATCTGTGCCCGCTCGGCGCCGCCCTGGCGATAC
>JBPCWF010000313.1:0-2651 GCA_051009775.1 Hyphomicrobiales bacterium
AAGAACACCATCAGCGCCGCCCACAGGCCGTGATTGCCGTAGAGCCCGCTCAGGACCCACCAGGCCGCGAGGTAGACCGCGGTTGAGATGATCATCATGTTGCGCATGTCGACCGTGCGCGTGACGCCGATATAGATGCCGTCGAACTGGAAGCAGGCGATGGCGAGCACCGGGGTCAGGATCGTCCAGATCAGATAGATCCGCGCCGTGGCGCGAACCTCCTCGTTGACGGTCAGCAAATCGATCGCCCAGCCGCCGGCGGCCCACAGAAGAACGCTCATCACCACGCTCATCCCGATCGCCCAGACCGACGAGAGCCGCACGGCCTGGCGGAACCGCCCGACAATGCGCGCGCCCGCGGCCTGTCCGGAGAGCGTCTCGGCGGCGAAGGCGAAGCCGTCGAGCGTATAGGTGATGAGCATCAGAATGTTGAACAGGACCGCGTTGGCCGCAAGCACGGTATCGCCGGCCTCCGCACCCTTTGCGGTGAACCAGGAAAACGCGAACAGCAGGCAGAGCGTGCGGATCATGATGTCGCGGTTGACCGCGATGGTCCGCTTGAGTGCCGCCGCCGACGTGACCGACGCCCAGCTCCAGTCGCCCGGGCGGCGTCCAAGCTCGCGCATGATCATGAGGCTCCCGGCGGCGGCGGCGATCAACTGCGCCAGCACGGTGCCGATGGCGACGCCCTCAACGCCCATGTCGAGCACGATCACGAAGAACGCATCGAGCCCCGCATTGCTCAGGTTCAGGATCAGTTGCAGCACGAAGGCGATATGGGCCCGGCCCAGGCCGATGAACCAGCCGAGAAAAACGTAGTTGGCGAGCGCGAAGGGCGCGCTCCAGATGCGGATGTCGAAATAGGTCCGGGCATGGGTCTCGACCTCTGCCGACCCTTCGATCAGCCAGAACGCAAGCGGCGCGATCAGCGGGCTCAGGACCACCATGGCGGCCGAGCAGGCGCCGGCGATCAGGAGCGCCCGGCCGAGGATCGATCTGAGTTCCCGGTCGTCTCCCGCACCCGCGGCCTGCGCCGTCAGTCCGGACGTGCCCATGCGCAGGAAGCCGAAGGTCCAGAACAGGAAGCTGAACAGGACGCCGCCGACCGCGATGGCGCCGATATAGAAGGCGTCGCCCAACTGGCCCAGGATCGCCGTGTCGACGATGCCGATCAGCGGCTCGGAGAAGTTCGACGCCATGATCGGCACGGCGATGGCGAGCACCGAACGGTGGGTCACGGCGGTCGGGGCCTTGCGTGCGGTCGTATCCATGTCCGGGAACGGTTTCGATACTGTCAGAAACGGGCGCCGGTCGCTTTAGCACGCCGGCGCTTCGGTTGCACCACTGCGCCGGCGAATACCTTATAGTGCGGCCATGAGTGTCAGCGAGCAGATGGTGCCGGACGATGCGCCGCGGGACGCAGCACGGCTGCCCGACCGGTTTTCGGACTGGTTCGACAGCCGGGGCTGGCAGCCGCGCCGACATCAGCTGGAACTGCTGGCCAGGATCTCGGCCGGGCAGTCTGCGCTGCTGATCGCACCGACCGGCGGCGGCAAGACGCTCGCCGGGTTCCTGCCGAGCCTGATCGAGATTTCGTCGCGGCCGAAGCGCCGCCCGGGCCGCAAGGCGCCCGGCATCCACACGCTCTATATCTCGCCCCTGAAGGCGCTCGCCGTCGACGTTGCGCGCAATCTGGAGCAGCCGATCCGGGAGATGGATCTGGCGGTGAACGTGGAGACCCGCACCGGCGACACCCCGCAATCGCGCCGCCAGCGCCAGATGCTGAACCCGCCGGACATCCTCATGACCACACCGGAGCAGGTCGCGCTGCTGATCGCCTCGGACTACGCGCAAGGCCTGTTCGAGGATCTGAGCGTCATTGTGCTCGACGAGCTTCATGCGCTGGCGCCGTCCAAACGCGGCACGCTCCTGTCGCTCGGGCTCGCGCGCCTGATGCAGACGGCGCCGCACAGCCGGCGCATCGGCCTCTCGGCCACCGTCGCCGACCCCGACGCGCTGCGCGCCTATCTGATGCCGCAGCCGCCCGGCGGTCCGGCCCTGTTGAGCGAGATGGTCACCGGCGATCCGGGCGTCCAGCCCCATATCGACGTGCTCTCTTCGCAGGAACGCGTGCCGTGGTCCGGCCATTCGGCGCGCTACGCCATGGCCGACATCTACCGCGCCATCCAGGACAACAAGCTGGTCCTGATCTTTGTCAACACCCGCTCGCAGGCCGAGCTGATCTTCCAGGAGCTGTGGACCATCAACGAGGACGTGTTGCCGATCGCGCTCCATCACGGCTCGCTCGACGTCGGCCAGCGGCGCAAGGTCGAGGCGGCCATGGCGGACGGGCGCCTCAAGGCGGTGGTGTGCACCTCGACGCTCGATCTCGGCATCGACTGGGGCGATGTCGACCTTGTGATCAATGTCGGCGCGCCCAAGGGTGCGAGCCGGCTGATGCAGCGGATCGGCCGGGCCAACCACCGGCTCGATGAGCCGAGCCGGGCGCTCCTGGTGCCGGCCAACCGCTTCGAGGTGCTCGAATGCCGCGCTGCCCAGGAAGCCGCCTACCGCAACCAGCAGGACAGCCAGCCGCCCATGGAGATGAAGCTCGATGTGCTGGCCCAGCATGTCCTCGGCATGGCCTGTGC
>JBPCWF010000314.1:0-2837 GCA_051009775.1 Hyphomicrobiales bacterium
GGCGATCTGCCCCTGGGCTTCACCGAGACGCCCGCGGAGGAACTCCCGGAGGTCGAGCCTGCCGATGCGCCGCTGCCCAACCCGTCCCGGGGCCCGGACCCGATCACGGTGGAACGCGTGCTCGCGCAACGGCCCACACTTCCGCCGCAGGCCGCGAACGGACTTGAAACCGCGCAAGCGAACCGGCCGGAGCACTATTCCGGGCTGGGCCTTGTCACCGCCCTGACACCCAACACCGTGCCGCTCGATCCTGCGGATGCCGTGCAATCCGATGCCGAGGCCGCCACGCCCGAGGCGGCCGGCGACGACATTGCCGGTGCGCCGCTCACACCCGCATTGCCCGAGACCGGTTGGGACATCGCGGACGGGATCACGCCCGCGGTCGCCGCACCGGCCGACCCGGCCGCGGCATCGCCCGCGCCACCCTTTGCCGACCGCTCCGTGATCGCCCCGCCCACCGGGGTGGCGCAGACGGTTGACGGCATACCGGCCGCCCCGGTGCCTCCGACGGCGGGACTGTCCGTCCCACCCGCCCCGATCGATACAGTGACGGCGCCTCCGGCCGATCCCACATTGCAGGCAAGACCGTCCGGCGCGGCTCCCCAGACGACCCCGCCCACGGATCAGACACAACCAGGCGCCATCCGCACCGACTCGGCCCTGTCGGCCGATGCCGACGCACCGGCGCCCCACGCGTCCGCCGCCCCCAAGCCGGCATTCCGGGCGCTCGACAGCAGCGCCGGGTCCAAACCGGATCCGGGCGCAAATCCGCCGGGTGCGCCGGGTGCCGAGCGCAACGCGCCGAGACCGGCCCTCATCACGGCATTCGACACCATGGCCGGCGGATCTCAAGCGCAAGGCGCGAACAAGTCCGGCCCGTCCGCCGCGCCCCCCGCGGCACCGCCGGGCATCGCCCTCGACCCGATGTCGCCGGCAGCCGCCGGATCCGCGGCACCGGCCAGTGATCCCGCGACCGCCGCCCTGCCGCTTGCGCAGAACAGCCACACCATATCGGTCCGGTTCGGAGCTTCGCCGGTTCCCGGACCATCGGCGCAAATGCCGGTCAACACCCTCGCCTTCAACATCGCGCGAAACTTCGACAACGGCGTCAACCGATTTGAAATCCGTATCGATCCCCCGGAACTCGGACGGGTTGACGTCAAGCTCGACATGAGCGTCGAGGGCCGCGTTCAGGCGCATCTGACGGTCGAGCGGTCGGAGACCCTCGAGCTGATGATGCGCGATGCCCGCAGCCTTGAGAAGGCACTGGCCGATACCGGTCTCAACATGAGCCGGGACTCCCTGTCCTTCTCGCTCAAGGACCAGAATGCGTCCGGCCGGGGCGCGGATAACGGCGGGAACGAAACACCTGACGGCGGCGACCTGCCCGGCGACGACGATCCGGCGACCGAGACGGCCCGCGGTTACATCACCGATAGCGGTGTCGACATCACCGTATAGCCGGCAACACGGAGACGACCCATGGAGATCACGTCAACATCAGCCCTGGCAAATCTGGGCCAAGCCGCGCAGAGCAACGCGACCATTGCGGACGACTTCGACTCGTTCCTCAGCCTGCTGACGACGCAGTTGCAGAACCAGAACCCGCTTGAGCCACTCGACACCAACGAGTTCACGGCACAGCTGGTTCAGTTCACCAGCGTCGAGCAGTCGATCGCGACCAACAAGAACCTCGAGCAACTGGTCGCCCTGTCCGTGACCAACGCGTTCCAGTCGGCGGTCGGCTATATCGGCAAGACCGTCACCGCCGCCGGGTCGGTGACCCAGCTCAGTGGCGGACAGGCGGTATGGAACTACAACCTGACCGCCGATGCGCCCGAGACCACGATCACGATCAGGGATTCCACCGGCCAGACGGTGTTCACGGAAACCCGGCCCGCATCCGCGGGCGCCAACACGTTCACATGGAACGGCCAGCTCGAAAACGGCACCCAGGCGCCCGACGGCGCTTACTCGATCTCCGTCCAGGCGAAGGATGCCAGCGGCAACAATGTCGGCGCCACGACCGAGACGGAAGGCGTCGTCACAGCGGTCGACCTGACCGGAACCGAGCCGATTTTAACCATCAACGGTTCGGAAATAACACTTTCGAGCGTCAAGTCGGTCAAAGCCTGACACGGGAAAACCCCATGTTTTCCGCCCTTTACCGGACATCCATATACGCAATGAGCCGACCCCCGGTGCATTTAGAGCCTGCTTTTTCAGGGCTTTAGCTCTTTTTTAAAGACAAGCGCGCTATATTCTCCCCAGCGTTAAGTTTGTTGGGTACAGAGTCATTATGTCTGAAGGGTTCAGACGTCGCGTAAACTATGTCATCGGTCCGGACGGCAGTCCTCTGACGATTGCCGATCTGCCGCCGACGACAACCAGGCGCTGGGTCATCCGGCGCAAGGCTGAGGTTGTTGCCGCCGTGCGTGGCGGGCTTCTGAGCCTGGAGGAAGCGTGTGATCGCTACACGCTGACGGTCGAGGAATTCCTCAGCTGGCAGAGATCGATCGACAAGCACGGCCTTCCCGGTCTGCGCGCCACCCGCGTACAGCAATACCGCGAATCCTACTGACGCCCCGGTAGCGGCTGTCATGGCCACGGCGCCCGGTCGCCCGACCGAGCCCGCGGCATTGCCGCGCGTGCGCCGATCAATCACCGGCCAAACTCCCAGTTACCGACACCTCCCCTCCGCCGCCGCGCGGCGCACAGCCTCTCGGCCGGCCGTCCAGGCGTTTACCAACTGTTAGCGTTAACAACTTGTTTAGAGCTGCTAGGTAATTTTTGCCTACTGGTTCGTGGGGACGATTGCCAGGCCACCCTCTCCGGAC
>JBPCWF010000315.1:0-3773 GCA_051009775.1 Hyphomicrobiales bacterium
GTGCTGCCTCCGGGGAACACGGCCCGGGCGCGCTCGAAAAGCTGCGCCGATCTGGATGAATGGTCCGGAAATGTCACCGCCATGTCGTCACGTTCCTCTGGCTTCAAACGCGCCGGAGTTTAGACCAGCGCTGCCGGGCCGGATAGTGCGGCTTCGCCTGCCTTCGGGGGAATGACGAAGTGAGTGTTGCCTCTAGGCGCCGGGCCTTTGGGACGCCTGGAACGAACTCGGCGTGACGCCACAGCTCTGCTTGAAAGCGCGGCAGAAGGCGCTCTGGTCGGAATAGCCGAGATCGAAGGCGATCTGAGACAGCGTCTTGCGGCCCTGAACGATGCTGCTCTGGGCAACGCGGAGCCGGCAGTCGGCCAGCAGCTCGGAATATCTCGTGCCTTCCGCTTCGAGACGGCGGTGCATGGTCCGGCAGGACAGCCCCAGGGTTCTGGCAATCGTGCGCTGGTCCGCGGGCGTTCGGCCGAAACTTGCCAGCAGCGCGCTTGCGACCCTGGCCGCCATGGGGCGGGCCCTGTTGCGTTCGATCAGCGCATGGCCAAGCAGGTCAGCGTGCCGGCACCACGAGGCGCGCTCGGACGTCGGCATGGCGGCGTCGAGAATGGCGACGGGGATCACCATGGAGTTCGTGTCGTGGCCGAAGGTGCAGTGGGTTCCGATCTGCTCGTTCCAGACCTGCTCGGCGCGGCACGGCCCGTGCTCGAATGTAAGCGCGAATGGCCGCCAGTCCGCACCGAGGCACGCTTCGATCAGGGTGTGGACAACCGAAAGCGTAAACTCGGCATCCTGCTGCCGGGGCCAGATATCGGGATCGAGAATGCGGTAGCTCAGGATGGCCATGTCGTCGTCGACCGCGAGCTTGAGTTCGGACGTGTCCTGAATGAGGCGCAGATAGCGGGCGAAGGTGGTGAGCGCCGCGCCCAGCGTCGGCGCCTTCAGGATCGCTTCGCCGAGTTCACCGAGCGCCAGGAGGTCGAAGCGGCGGCCCATCTCCCAGCCGAAGGACGGGTCGTTGCCGGCGTTGGATCCGTTCTCGAGCAGACGGACGAAGCCGGTCAGGGGCACGCTCAGGCCGGCCATGTCCCAGGCGCGTTCGGGAATGCCGCAACGCAACCCGAGGTCGTAAGGGTCCACGCCTTGCGATTCCAGCCTGGTGTCGAAGCCGTCAAGTACGGCCGCGGATATGGTCGCTCCGGTGCTCACTGCCCGCCCACTGCGCGCATTCCCCCTTTATGCTTGGCGAAAATTATGCCGCCGAATGCAAGTAGAAGTCAAAACGCCGCCATGAATATGGCGAAAAATGTCAAGACCGCCAGCCCGGCCGGTGGTTTGCTTGCGTCAGCAGTCCGCGTGCACATTCGCACCGTCCTGTGTTAACGTTTCGGACGATGGGTACCCACACCGCGGGGCGCTTCCGGCGGAAGCGGAAACTGCGGGGCCGGCATGAACAACAAAAACAAGCATGCCGGGCAACACCCTAGGGAGGAATCATGAGTGCTGTCATCCGGCTTGCCGCCGCTATCGGAATCACCGTCACCGCATCCGCCCTCACATCAGCGCAGCCGGTTCATGCGCAAAGTGCGGAGAGCCTGATCAATTCAAAATGCGGCGTCTGCCACGAGCGGCAGGCGGATGGCACCGTCAACCGCATCAATGCCGCGCGCAAAACGCCGGAAGGCTGGCTCATGACCATTCTGCGCATGGAGCAGAACCACGGCCTGCGCGTGACCGGGCCGGAGCGGCGTACTCTGGTCAAGCATCTGGCGGACACGCAAGGGTTGGCGCCGTCGGAGAGCAAGGGCTACCGCTATGTGCTCGAGCGCGCCCCGGGCGTGACCGATGCGGCGCCGACGGAGACGCTCGCTCAGATGTGCGGGCGCTGTCACACCTTCGCCCGCGTCGCCCTGCAGCGGCGTGACGAGGAAGAGTGGCTGAAGCTGGTGCATTTCCATCTCGGCCAGTATCCGACGTCCGAATATCAGGCGCTCGGCCGCGACCGGGACTGGTTCGGCATTGCAACCACCGATACCGTCAAGGAACTGACCAAGCTCCTGCCCTATGCCTCCGACGCCTGGACCGCATGGAAGGACAAACCGAAGCAGAGCGCGGCAGGCAACTGGCGCATCGTCGGCCACGCGCCGGGCAAGGGCGGCTTCCACGGCATGGTGGAGGTCAAAGCCGACGGTGACGACACCTACTCCTTCACCAACTCGATGGAATACGAGGACGGCTCGAAAGCGGTCCGAAAAGGCAAGGGCATCGTCTATGCCGGCCACGAGTGGCGCAGCAGCGCGGACAGCGACAACGGCAAGATCCGCGCGATCATGGGCCTCAGCGAAGACGGCAAGAGTGCCACCGGGCGCAGCTATCTCGCCGACAACGAGACGGTCGGTGCGAGCATGACGGCGGTGCGCGTGGACGGTGCGGCGCCTCAGGTGATGGCGATCCATCCGGGCTATGTCCGCCAGGGCGCGACGACGACCGTCAAGCTGCACGGGGTCGGCCTGTCCTTCGACGTCGACCTCGGTGCCGGGCTGAAGACCAAGGTGGTCAATGCCGGCCCGCAAACGGTGGTGCTCGAGGTCACGGCCGCGGCGGATGCAGCCTTGGGCGCGCGCGACGTCACCGTGGGCAAGGCGACCGCGACGGCATCCCTGGTGGTATTCGACAAGGTCGACCGGGTCGCGGTCGAACCGGCCGCCACCTATGCCCGCGTCGGCGATGCCGACGGCCCGATTGCCCCGGAGACCGCCCAGTTCGAAGCGGTCGGCTTCATGAACGGCGCCGACGGCAAGGCCGGCACCGACGATGACGTGCGTATCGGCGTCTTCGCGGCCAAGTGGTCGTTCGACGATTTCGATGAGGGTGCGGCGGCAATGAACGACAAGAAGTTCGTCGGATCCATCACCCCGACCGGCATGTTCATGCCGGCCGGAGCGGGCCCCAATCCGTCACGCACCATGAGCACCAACAATGTCGGCAACCTGTCGGTCACGGCCATGGTCGACGACAACGGCAAAGCGGTCGAGGGTAAGGGTCAGTTGTTCGTGACGGTGCAGCGGTTCGTCGACCCGCCGATCCGCTGAGGCCGCAGGGAGCACCGCCATGTCGGGTTTGAGCCTGATCGAGACCAATGTCCACGATGTCAACGTGGAGGGACGGCGCATGCTGTTCCATATACCGACCACCAGCCTGTTCGAAATGGATGAGGTCTCCGGCGCGGTGCTCGACCTGTTCCGGAGCGAACCCGTGGTGACGCCGTCGATCACGCGCCATGCGTTCGAGGCCCGGTTTCCGTCCGAGCAGGTGGTCGACGCGATGGACAGCTTCATCGGCCTCGACATCGTACGCGACAGCACGGCGCCGGCCGTTGCGCTCAAGCCGGTCAAGGTCGAGAACTTCCCGCTTTCGACCATGGTGCTGACCGTCAATACCGGCTGCAATCTGTCCTGCACCTATTGCTACAAGGAAGACCTGACCACGCCCGACAAGGGCGAGAAGATGGAGTTCGACACCGCGGTCAAGGCGTTCGAGGTGCTGCTCGAACAATCGGGCGACCGGGAGCGGGTCAATCTGGTGTTCTTCGGAGGTGAGCCCCTGACCAACCTGCCGCTGATCAAGCGCATGGTGGACTATGCGGGCGCGCGCGGCCTTGAGGTCGGCAAGACCATCGATTTCAGCCTGACCACCAACGCCACCCTTCTGACGCCTGATATCGTGGACTACCTGGACCAGCACCGGTTCGGCATTACGGTGAGCATGGA
>JBPCWF010000316.1:0-3319 GCA_051009775.1 Hyphomicrobiales bacterium
TGGACGTGGCGGCCAAGCTCATGGAGCGCATCGCCGGGAGCCTGGAAGCCCCGGCCCGTGCGGCGGAATAGCGGCCGTCATGCCGGGCGCGACCATCGTCAGAATACGGCGACTTGCGCATGCGCGCGATCTCGATCTGCCGGCCTATCAAAGCGCCGGTGCGGCCGGCATGGACCTCGCCTCGGCGGTCGACCGGCAAGAGCCCGTGACCATCGATCCGGGCGAGCGGGCGCTCGTGCCCACGGGCCTCAGCATCGAGCTGCCGGAGGGTTTCGAAGCCCAGGTCAGGCCGCGCTCGGGACTTGCCGCCAGGCACGGCGTCACCGTGCTCAACACGCCGGGCACGATCGACGCGGACTATCGCGGCGAGATCAAGGTGATCCTGATCAACCATGGCGCGGAACCGTTCACCGTGGCCCGCGGCGAGCGGATCGCACAACTGGTGGTGCAGCCGGTGGCCCGGGTCACCTGGGAGGAACGCGACGCACTGTCGTCGAGCGGGCGCGGCGAAGGCGGGTTCGGCTCGTCGGGAGGTTAGACAGGTTTCAGACCGATGGGAGTGGTCGGATGGCGTTGAATGACGAGGAACTGGAGCGCTATGCGCGCCACATCATTCTGAAAGAAGTCGGCGGCCCGGGGCAGCAGAAGCTCAAGGCCGCCAAAGTGCTGGTGATCGGTGCCGGCGGGCTCGGCTCGCCGGCGCTCATGTATCTGGCCGCCGCCGGAGTCGGCACGCTCGGCGTGGTCGATGACGACGAGGTGTCGCTGTCGAACCTGCAGCGCCAGATCGTTCATGCCACCGACCGGGTCGGCATGGCGAAGCCCGAAAGCGCCGCCGTCATGCTCAAAGGCATCAACCCTCATGTGGAAGTGGTGCAGCACACTATGCGGCTGACCACCGGCAACGCACTGGAGCTTGTTTCCGGCTACGACCTGGTCGCCGACGGCTGCGACAATTTCGATACCCGCTACGTGGTCAGCGACGCCTGCTATTTCGCCAGGAAACCGCTGGTGTCGGCGGCGGTCGGCCAGTTCGACGGCCAGATCACTACCTTCAAGCCGCACGAGACGCAGGAAGACGGCACGCCCTACCCGACCTATCGCTGCCTCTTGCCCGAGGCGCCGCCGCCCGGCGCGGTGCCGACCTGCGAGGAAGCGGGCGTTCTGGGCGCGCTCACCGGCATCATCGGCTCGCTCCAGGCGATCGAGGTGATCAAGGAGATTCTGGGCATCGGCGAGAGCCTGGCCGGCCGGCTCATGCTCTATGACGCGCTGTCGGCCCGGTTCCAGCAGTTCACCCTGCCCTGGGACCCGAACAATGCCCTCACCGGGGAGAACCCGACGATAGCTTCGCCCGGCGCCAAAGACTAAAGCATCGACGGCAGGACGCGGTCGGGCGGCGTGTGGCCGTCGACGAAGGTCTTGATGTTGATGATCACCTTCTCGCCCATGTCGATGCGGCCCTCGATGGTGGCCGAGCCCATATGCGGCAGCAGCACCACGTTTTCCAGCTGGGTGAGCTTCGGATTGACGGCGGGCTCATGCTCGAACACGTCGAGGCCGGCACCGGCCAGTTCGCCCGCCTCGAGCATGCGCGTCAGGGCGTTCTCGTCGATCACCTCGCCGCGCGCGGTGTTGACGACATAGGCGTCGGGCCGCATCAGCTTGAGGCGGCGGGCGGACAGGAGATGATAGGTCGCGGGCGTGTGCGGGCAGTTGACCGAGACGATGTCCATGCGCGCAAGCATCTGGTCGAGGCTCTCCCAGTAGGTCGCCTCGAGCTCTTCCTCGATGCCGGCGGCGAGCCGCCTGCGGTTGTGATAGTGGATCTGGAGGCCGAACGCCTTGGCGCGTCGCGCCACCGCCTGGCCGATGCGCCCCATGCCGATGATGCCGAGCCGTTTGCCGAAGATCCGGTGGCCGAGCATCCAGGTCGGCGACCAGCCCTGCCAGAGGCCCTCCTGGCGGATGACCTGCGAGCCCTCGATCAGGCGGCGCGGGACGGCCAGGATCAGCGCCATGGTCATATCGGCGGTGTCCTCGGTCAGGACGCCCGGCGTGTTCGACACGGTGATCGAGCGGTTGCGCGCGGATTCGACGTCGATATTGTCTACGCCGGTGCCGAAATTGGCGATCAGCTTGAGGCGCTCGCCGGCCTGGCCGATGACGCTGGCGTCGATCCGGTCGGTGACCGTCGGCACCAGGATCTCCGCCGTCTTGGCCGCCTCGACCAGGTCGGACTGCGACATCGGCTTGTCGTCGATGTTGAGGCGAGTGTCGAACAGCTCGCACATCCGGGTCTCGATGATGTCCGGCAGCTTGCGCGTCACGATGACCGTCGGTCTGGTGCTTGTCATGGATGTCTCCGAGGCCGGTGTTTAAGGCTCTTTAACCTTAAGCCTCGACACTCTTTAAGTGCGCACGGGCACAGTGTAAAGTCAGGACACATTCTCTAGCAAATGGCTTGGGGGAAGACAAAGGGACTTCGTCCGGCGGCGGTATTTTGTGCGCCCCGACCCGCGTCGTCCCATGGGTGTGGTTCCGTGCGTGTTTCAGGCGTTGGAGTGATGCAGACCAGTCGCGTCAAGTGGAGCGTCGTCGTCGCCATCTGCCTGATGGTGATGGCCGGACTGGCGGCAGGCGCGATGTTCGTGACGCGCGACACCGCGACGTCCGGCGGCACAGATGCAACCGGCGCCGCGGCCGGTGCGGCCGACCGCACCACCGGGCCGAGCGGCCTCCCCGTCCCCCGCTTCGTCAGCCTCAAGACCGACCGGGTCAATGTCCGGCGCGGGCCGAGCACCGCCCACCAGGTGATCTGGGTCTATGCCCGCAAGGGCCTGCCGGTGGAGATCATTGCCGAGAGCGAGCACTGGCGCCGGGTGCGTGACAGCGACGGCGAAGAGGGCTGGGTCTATCACAGCCTGCTCGCGGGCCGCCGCACCGGGCTGATCGCGCCGTGGCGCAAGGGCGAGAAGGTCAAGCTTCAGGACGGTCCCGAGGAAACCAGCGGCACGATCGCCCTGGTTCAGACCGGCGTTGTCGGCGATGTGCTGGCATGCACCGGCACGTGGTGCGAGTTCAGGGTCGCCGGCTATACCGGCTGGCTCAAGCAGGAACTGGTCTGGGGCGTCTACCCGAGCGAAGCGATCGACTAGAGCATGTCTCCCGAAAGTGGACACCGGTTTCGGGAAAAAGACATGCTCTAATAAAGAACTAGGGCGATGACGCAAATCAGGATGATCGCGACATGCTTTAGGCTCAATCGACCTTCCCGCGAAGGCGGAAAACCGGACTTCAACAGATATCAGTTGACGGT
>JBPCWF010000317.1:0-3265 GCA_051009775.1 Hyphomicrobiales bacterium
CTAAACACACATCGAGAGAACGCGTTCATCCTTGATACTAGTCAAATCCAATCCCATGAGCGAGATGCACAATCGCGGCTCCACACAGGGTCCGGGGGTGCTAGGGCCTGTGGACAGTCATGGTTGCGGCGTTGGTTTGAGCAGATTGGTTCAGTGTCGCGGTGTGAGGAGGAAGGACATGCAGCGCATATTCGACGACGAACGGCGTGAGACTGGGCCAATCTGGTCAAATCCCATGGGGACGCGGCCCATTTGGCCGCTGGACAACGTTGCGAAAGACTTGAAGTGGGCGACACTACGGCGCCTTTCGCGCCTTGCCAGAGGCCAAATGGGCCACGCCAGCACTACAACCATGATTGTCCACAGGCCCTAAGTGAGGACCATCCCCGATGAATGTGACCCAGTATGCATCCTACGACGCCACGGGCCTGGCCGGTCTGGTGGCCGGAGGCGAGGTATCGCCGACAGAACTCGCCAAGGCCGCGGCCGACGCTATTGAAAAAGTCAATCCGGTCCTCAACGCGGTCGTCGAAACCTATCCGGACCGCATTGACGAGCTTGACGAGGCCACCTTGGGCGATGGCCCGTTCCGCGGCGTACCGTTTCTCATCAAGGATGTTTTCGGCCATGAGGCCGGCCGCAGAATCGATTTCGGCTCGAGGCTTTGCGACGGAATGGTCGTGGACACCAGCAGCTACTTCGTCGAAGGACTGGAGGCCGCCGGCGTCAACATTCTCGGCCGCTCCCACGCGCCGGAATTCTCCATGTCGGCGACCACGGAAACCGTCCTTTTCGGCAACTGCTCGAATCCCTGGAAGCAGGGCTATTCCGCCGGCGGTTCATCCGGCGGAGCCCAGGCGGCGGTCACCGCCGGTGCGGTGCCGATTGCCCACGGGTCCGATATCGCGGGCTCGATCCGCATACCCGCAAGCTGGTGCGGCGGGGTCGGTCTGAAACCGTCGCGCGGGCGCGTATCGGTCGGTCCCACGGTCGATGAAGCAGGCTTCGGCTTTGCCGTCAATCTGGTGCAGGCGAGGACCGTGCGCGATGTGGCGGGCATTCTGGATTGCGTCTCCGCACCGCGCCCGGGCGACTGCTTTGTCATCCCGCGGCCCGACAGGTCCTACACATCGCTGATCGAAACCGATGCGCCACGATTGAGGATCGGCATCGTGCTTGACGAACTGAGCGGTGCCGCCAACGATCCCGAGGTGGCCGCCGCGGTTGAGGCCACCGGCAGGGCTCTCGAAGACCTGGGACACAGCGTCGAGCACGCCCACGCCGATATGGGCGGTATCGAAACCCTGCGGGCGGTGGTCGATCTGTTCTTCTTCGCGTTCGACGCCCGCATCGAAGGCTACGCCCGCCAGACCGGTCGGCCGGTCGGCCCGGATACGCTGGAGCCTGTAATCCTCAACATTTATGAGCACGCCAAGACGATAACGCCGGCAAGGTTCATGCAGGTCCTGGGCGTGTTGAACGGTGCGCGGCGAAAGCTGGCGGCGTTCTGGAACGACCATGACATCTGGCTGTCGCCGACAACCGCGCAGGTCGCCGAACCGTGGGGCCGCTATCACCTCTCCAGAGAGGGCATATCCGTGAGCGACGTCTCCGAAGTGCTGTTCCGCGCACCGACGCAATATGCTTTCCCGCATAATCTCATGGGCACGCCGGCCATGTCGCTGCCGCTGGCCATGCACTCCAGCGGCCTGCCGATCGGAGTTCAGCTGGCGGCCGGCCCCGCCCGCGAGCATCTCCTGCTGCAGCTTGCCGCTGCCCTTGAAAAGACCATGCCGTGGCAGGACCGGGTCCCGCCACTGCATGTCTCGGCGCTCTAGGCCCTAGGGTCGACCGGGAGGCGGCAGCACAACAAACGCCACCTCCTGAACACGAAACCGCGTTAAACTGACGGCGCGCGAAGGTGTGGTTCATGCAGGGTTCAGCCCGTCCTGCCCGATCACCTGTTCCGCACGCCCGGAAAGCGCGGAAACGATCCGGCCGGTGAACACACCGCAGCGTTTGATGTGTCGTGCCCGTATCAGGGAGATACAAAATGACTTTGATCATTCGCACTCTGCTCGACATCGTCATATGGGTCCTGACCCTCGACTTTCTGGCAGTCGTGCTGGCGACATTTCTCTGTTGAGCATCCGGCGCGTATGGAGCGAGATCTGGACGCTCGATAATCTCGGTCACCTGGCGCTGTGGCTGCTCGTCGTGAGTGTCGTTGAATGGCCCCTGTGGATTCTTGGTGGTGCCTTCGATTTCGCCTGGACGGCGTTGCCGGGACCAATCGCCGCAACGCTCTATCTCTTCATGCGCGAGCGAAACCAGATCGCGGCGGAGCATCACGACAATGACTTCCGCAAGGGCTGGCCGTGGCAGCGCCAACCGGATGGCGATCCGTCATGGAGCCTGCACAAATGGATGGAAGCGGCTGCGCCGTCGGTCTGCGGCTGGCTGCTCAAGCTTGGCGCCGTTCTTGCGATCTAAAGCCTTTTCGCTTCGACGCGGATGAACGGAGTATTCCGGTGCGACCTATGCGTTCCACCCGGCAAGACCAGCCGCTCGGCCGCCAGGGGTGGGTCGAAACCTCCCGCGCCCCAATTCAGCGCGATCGGCGGTTCTTGTTCAGAAGAGTGTTGTACGGGTTGTCCAGGTCGACGCTGGAATAGCCGACCAGCCGGCCGCCCGTGTAGATCCGCTCGGTGCGGGTGCCGCGATAGGGTTTGCGGGCGTTGGCGAGTTTGGTCGGCATCGATGTCGCGCCGAACGGCTCCCATTGATCGCCGGCAAGGCGGTAGGAGCGCAGATAGGTGGTGTCACCACGGTGCGTCTTGCGGATGATGAAGGTTTTGCCCCCATAGGCGAAGATCGGCTGATCCCTGGCGCGCGGGCCGGCATCCGAGGCGGGCGTGCTGAAGGAAAGAAGGACTGTGGTGAGGAGAGTTACGCAAATTACACGAAAGGTCATGACAGGGCCTCGGGTTCTGAAGCGGCATTCACCGCCGGGAGTCGCGCCAATCATGCACGCCGTTCATGGACCTAACGTGGCGCCTGGGGAGGGCGTTAACAATCCACTCTTTTCAAGTTAGATAGAGTGTTGCCGGTTTTGCTGGCAAAAGTGAGGTCCGACGGATACCCGATCAGTTGTCGTCGCTCTGCTCGATCCTCCAGATGGTCGCCCGGATAACACCGTCGACCTCCGACAGATCCACGACCGCCTTGTTCAGGTCGGCGAGTTCGTTGCACGCGATATGAACGA
>JBPCWF010000318.1:0-7403 GCA_051009775.1 Hyphomicrobiales bacterium
TCAACGTCGACATCGTCCGGGACCGTGTGAAGGACATACATGGTGTCGAGCTGATTGAACCGGACGGAACGTTCTTGCTTTGGCTGGATTTCAGGGAACTGGGTCTGCAGCCCGACTGCCTGACGGCTTTTCTCAGAGACAAGGCAAAATGGGCCGTAACCCGAGGACATGCGTTTGGAGAACAGGGTGCCGGTTTTGCCAGGCTGAACATAGCTTGTACACGCGCCAGGCTCGAAGCCGCACTGAGCCAACTCGCACAAGCAGTCGCTGCACTATAAGAGCAGTGCATCGCCGGACCAAAAAGGCCGTTGAGGGTCATTGTCGCCAATAGTCGGGTGTGTCGGAGGATTTCCGTTCTGCGTCCATTCAACCGCCCATGTTCGTCACGATCTCAAGACGTATGGCAAGCTTACAGGGGCTTAGTCCCTGTCTCTGCACACAAACGCGTTGCCCATGTAGTCGTCGCACTCGGCGGGGCGGGTTCGGCGGTTGTTGATCCCTTGCGGCGTGCGTTTCCGCTTTTTCTTGGACGCTTTGTTTTTCGGTTGCGCTTTGGTGGCGCTTTGCGACTTTGCGCTACACCGTCCCGATGTGGAAAGCACCTGGCCGGCCGGACATGTCTTGGTGACGCACCGCCCGTTCTTTTCAACCTGCCGCGCACTGCACACCAGCGGACAGACGCGGCCATCTTCGTCCTGCAGCAGTGCGAGCGTTTCGGCACTCACCGCCTCGCCGGGCACGGTCAGCCTTGCGTAGCGTGCAAACCTGTCCAGCGCCCTCTGACTTTTCCGCCCCCATTGCCCGTCAACGATTCCGGGGTCACATCCAGCCTTTGCCAGCGCGGCCTGGATCTTGCGCGGCAGGTCGGGGTCCGCCCCGGTCTCCAGCCCGCCTCCGGTGACCTCTTGGGGATCTGCCAGGGCAAGCTGCTGGCTCTGTTGCGCGGGCTGCCGTGCCTCGCCTGCACGCTCGATCATGATCTGGGCAACCGTGGTGAAAGCGCCGTTGGGATACTTGTCGAGATAAGATTGAATAAGCGCCCGATCGTTGCTGTTCTTGACGCTGTTCCAGAATGCAATTTCCGCGGCGCTCCGGTTCTGTTGGGCACGCTCGTCATCGGCCTGCAAGCGCTCGATCATGGTGGATGCAAGTGTGGTGAAAGAACCGTTCGGATATTGCTCCAGATAGGCCCGGAACAGCCGAACATCGCGGCTTTCCTTAATCGTGTTCCAGAACTCGATCTCTGTGGAATTGTCGATCGCGGGCTTGCTCAGGGCCTGCATTTCTTCAACGAAGTAAAAGTCTCCGCGCAGCGACGATTCCTCCCAGGGCGTTTGCTGGCCTCCCGTCTCGCGTTCGACGCGGACGCGCACTCGCTTGAACACCTGCTCCACCGGCAAACCGGGCTGGCGCATCGTGTCCACCAACGCTTCGGTGAAGGGTGAGTTCTTGCCCCTGCCGTCCGCCGCAACCTGACCAGGGGCTGCGGCGAACGCAATGAGCGATCCGCTGGCGGCCGAAATGCGGGCAAGGCCGCGCATGGCCGAGCGAATCGATCCTTTGAACGGATTGTTGCGGCATGCATCCAGTATGATCAGGTTGAGCGTGTTGCCGGCCGATTCCATCTGCCTGAGAATATCGGAAGCGCTCAGTGCCTCGATTTCCAGATCGGCATGGTCCTCAACGACGGCGTTTACAGGAATGAGAAAGTTCGTGCCGCGGGCTTGAACACCGTGTCCGGCAAAATAGAACAATCCGACCGCGTCCTTGCCCGCCACCCGCAGCGCCCTGCCGAACTTCCGGATTGCGCGGCCCATGGTTCTCCGGTCGGCGTCGAGCGCGGTGACCACTTCGAAGCCGAATTCACGCAAGGCCCCGGCCATGAGTTCCGCATCGTTCTTCGGATTGGGGAGTGCTGAGACATTCGTATAGGCTGAATTGCCGATAACCAGCGCCACGCGCTTTTCTGCCGATGCCGTCTGAGCGGCCAGTAGAATCAGAACCGGCAAGAGTATTATTGTCAGTATATTGCGCATGCCCGTCTCTCAAATGCGCACACCTGACCCTGAGAACGGATCTCGCAGCTTGCCCCGGTGTGGTCCGGCTCACAGGAGACTTGGAGGTTGCACGGCGACGATTGGAGCATAAGGTCGTGGTTTTTGCAACGAGACCCGGCATCACGTTTGGGTCAAATGCAAGTGGTGTCCGGGAGCGGAATCGGTTCACCATGTATCGATTGAGCCAGTCGGCGCGCGCGACCGGTTGATATAGTGATCTTGCCGGCACGCCGGACCGTAACGGAATGTGATCAAACACGGACATGAGTGGTCCATGTCAAATGCAAGCCTGGCATCCCGTCTGACCGTATCGGCTTCGATGCCGAGGCTCGATATCGGTTCGGGCCAGCACGTCAAAGTGGGCTTTCTGGGTCCGCTCACCGGCGATGTCAGCGCCTGGGGCAAGCCCGGGCTCGACGGCTGCACGATCTGGGCCGACTGGACCAATGCCGGCGGCGGCCTGACACTCGGCGGCCGGCGCTTCCAGGTCGAGCTGATCCCCTATGACTGCGGCTACGATCCCGACCGTGCGCTCACAGGCGCGCGCAAGCTGATCCTGGAGGAAGGCGTCAAGTTCCTGCTCATGCTCGGCGGCGACACGTTCCCGCCGGTGCAGGACCTGCTCAACCGCCACAAGATCCTGGCGTCGACCCTGCTGCCGAGCGATCTCTCGCCCGACACGCCCTATCTGATCGCGCCCTGCGAGGTGCACCCGATCTACAATGTGACAGGGGTAGAGTGGCTCAGCCTGAACCGGCCGGAGCTCAAGACTGCGGCCTTGTGCGCGCAGCGGGACTCGCTCGGCCTGCCCTCGGTCGCAACCTACCGTGCGGCCTTCGAAGCGGCCGGCATCGACATCGTCAAGGAGATCTTCTTCCCCGTCCCGACGCCGGATCTGGGCGCCGTGGTGAGCCGCCTGCTCGAGGCGGAGCCCGACATCCTGTGCTGGGACACCGCCTATGAGCCGTTCGTCAACGAACTGACCGAAGCCGCCTTCCACCAGGGCTTCAAAGGACAGATCATCTCCTGCACCGCCGACGACTATCGCGGCCTGGTCCAACGCACGAGCAAGGAGTTCATGGAGGGCTTCGTCTTCCAGTTCCCCGATTTCGACGATCCGATGCTCAACGCCCCGACCGTCAATTTCACGCGGCCCAACGAGTTTTTCGAGGAATACAACACCCGCTTTCCGGGTGCCTGGAGCGCAGTGTCGTGGGAATATGTCTCGATCCTCGATCTCTGGAGGTCGGCGGTCGAAAAGGCCGGCACGGTCGAGCCGGTGTCGGTGCTCGCCGCCATGAAGTCCGGTGGCAACGGACGACATGCCTTCGGCGAGGCGGCCTGGTGGGGCACGGAGCTTTTCGGCATCGACAATGCGCTGGTCGGCGACTGGCCCGTGGTTCTGGTTCGCGACGGCCGGGCCCGGATCGAGGAATTCCGCTCGATCACCGACTGGTGGCGCGCCCACGGCGCCCTGCTTGAACGGCATATGCGCAATCTCGGCCAGATGTGGGACCAGCAGGTCGCCCCTGCTCCGTCCGAAGAGGAGGTCGCTCCGCGCCGTTTCTCCCTGCACGGCATTGCCGGGCCGTAAGATCGCCTGAGACATAAAGAATGCCGGCGGGCGCCTCGCGCCTGCCGGCCGTCTTGTGCGTAAAGAGGAATTGGTCCGCGGTTGCGGTGTGGCAGGCTTTAGCGACCTGTGCCGCCACCACCTCCTCCGCCGCCGCCGCCTCCGCCGCCGCCTTCACCGCCACCGATGCCGGTGCTGCGCAGGCCGCGTTCGCTCAGCATCTGCCAGTCGCGATCGCGTTTGACGGGCGCACGCAGAGTGCGGACCGGTACGCCGCGGCAAACGCTGCCGGTGCAGTCGAAATACTTCCTCGGCTTCGCCTGGTCCTGCCGGTCACAGCCGTAGCGGGTCTTCTCGGTGCCATAAAACCGGGCATCGAGCTGATGGCAGATCTGCTTGGCGTCCTCGTAGGTCAGGTGATACCGAGCCGCTTCCGCGGGCGTGGAGTGCAGGCTCAGCGCAATACCGGCAGCCGCCAGCATCACGGAAAGGGAAACACTTGTTCTGGTCATTACTCGCTCCATTGGGGTCAGAGGTCTTTCCTGGGTCTGTGCTCCGTTGGACGCGGCAATGCCGGAAATGGTTCAAGCGTTTTGAGAAAAAACTCCGATTATCGCTGCACGGCTGGGCTTAAGCCCTAGTAATCCCTGCGCTTTTCAGCGCCATGATAGAGAATGTCGGACCACAGCGCATTGACCCGGTCGCGCATGGCGACGTCGTCTTCATGCATGTCGCCGCTTGGCCTTCGGGCATAGGGAAAGTTGCCCGGCGCATCGATGCCCCGCGCCACCTGAACGAAGCTCGTTCCCCTGGTCTGGCGCACATGCGGCTGCAAATAGCTCTGGATGACAAAACCGATACGGCGGTCGTCGCTGAGGTTCGGCTGCGAACTGTGGATGACGCGCATATGGTGAAACGACAACTGCCCGGGCTCCAGCACCAGATCGACCGCGTCCGCCTCGTCGACATCCGCGATCGACTGCCCCCGGGTCAGAATATTGGTTTCGCCGAACGTGTCCTGGTGCTGCCGGATGGCGTCCTTGTGGCTTCCCGGCACCATCCGCATGCATCCGCTCTCGCGGTTGCTGGGGGAAAGCGCAAGCCAGGCGGTCACACCGGCGTGGGGTTCGAGCCCCATATAGGTCGCGTCCTGGTGCCAGCTCACGAACCCCGGGTCCTTCGGCTCCTTGATGAAGAGCACCGTGCCGCAGACCAGAATGTCCGGCCCGATCAGGTCCTCGACCGCATCGAGCAGCCGGCTGTCATGAACCAGCGTGTCCAGAAATGTGAAGTTGAGATGGGCATTGTTGCGGTGTGCGCCCTGGAGGGCGTCCGCCCACTGCGCCTCCGCGGCTTCCAGGGCTGTGCGGAATTCCGCCGCCTCCTCCGGCGACATGAGGGTGACCGGCGACAGAAAGCCGTCGCGCTCGTATCGGGCAATTTCATCGGGGGAGAGTCGTTTCGGCATCTTCGGCCACCTGCAAAAATATCACGGACACGGGAAATTTATCGCAAAGTCTCAACAAGCGCGCAATCCGTTGCTATGCTGACAATTCCGCGGCGAACTTGCGGCTTTGGGCGACTACGACAGCGGCGTCGGGCCTTTCTCGGTTCTGCGTCAGGGGAAACGTAGATACAGGAGCAGCAAAGTGGCAATCACGAAGCAAATCGCTGTTGTTGCGGCACTGGCGGCAGCCATGGTGTCGTCGCAGGCCCAGGCGGCGGATATCGAATGCGGGGGATATGTCGCCGTGGCCGTCGGGGTCTCGGACGGGGCCGCCGCGGCTCGCGTCGCCAGGTTCGCCAATTTCAACCTGCCCGGCAAGCACCGGGGAGACTTGGGTCCCCATTACCGCGTCACGTTTTACGACCCGAACCTGAACTGCAAGCGCAAGCCCAAGCGGCGCAATCGAACGAAGCGCTAGAGCATCGTTCACGCTTTGACTCAGGTCAATGCCAGCAGCCGCTGAACGGATCGAATATACTGACAGCACTGCGACCGGCCCAGCCGGCAGCTGCCGGTCGCGTCAGGTGATTTCCAATGACGACCGCTCAACAGTTGCTCGACGAGAAAGGCTCCGCCGTCTCATCTATTGGACCGGAGGACTCCGTGTTCGACGCCATCAAGAAGATGGCGGACGAAAACATCGGGTCCTTGGTTGTGATGGAAGACGGGAAACTGGTCGGCATTGTCACCGAGCGGCACTATGCACGGAACATCATATTGAAGGGCAAGTCGTCACCGAAGACGCCGGTTCGTGAAATCATGTCGACCCGTGTCATCTGCGCGCGGCCCGAGCAATCGGTCGAACAATGCATGGCGGTCATGACCGAAAGAGGCGTGCGGCATCTCCCCGTTCTCGAACAGAAGCAGCTGATCGGGGTGCTCTCGATCGGTGACCTTGTCAAAAGCATCATCGGCGACCAGAAGTTCATCATTGAGCAGCTGGAGCACTACATCCAGGGCTAGGAGTGCCAGCCGACTGGTGCATGACACTGGGCTTTTGACCGAGTGCCGGACGTTTAGGGCGGATCGCTGACAATTACGATGATTGGCCGATGGCACCCATGACGTTCCATCGGCGCGGCCCTGATTTCTTTTGAACAATTTGCGCCGCCAGGTCGGCGGCAACGAGGTGCCAGGGCGGGTGTTGAAGGACCCGCAAAGGACGCGGCGAATGGAGTTCAGCAAACCCCACTGAGCCGGCATCAACCAAGGAGTAGTGTCATGGCCAAATATATCGCGCTCACCAACTGGACGGATCAGGGCGTCAAAAATGTCAAAGAGTCGCCGAACCGGGTAGACGCTGCCCGCGACCTGGCCAGAAGTCTCGGATGCGAGCTGCAGGACTTCTATCTGACCATCGGTGCCTATGACATGGTGGTGACGATTGAAGCACCGGATGACGAGACGGTGGCCAAGTTCGCACTCACGCTGGCCAGCGCCGGCAATGTGCGCACAACGACACTGAAGGCGCTGTCGGAAGACACATATCGCGAGATCGTAAGCGCTCTCTGAACGGCTGTTGGCCGTCGGACGAAGCCCAGTCTAGCCCTCGCGCATCAGGGCGCGCTGCTCGTCGACCAGCTGCAGCTTGACATATTCCGCCGCGCTCTCGATGTCGCGCAGCTCGATCGCTTCGAACAGGGAGCGGTGACGGCGCTGGTATTCGCGGATCCGGTTCGGCGACAGGGTCTTGCGCCGCTGGGCGGCCCAGTGCGCCTGGCGCCGGACATCGATGATCAGCGCGTAAATCGCGATCAGAAGCGGGTTCTCCGTACCCCTGGCGATCTGCATGTGGAACTCCTCCTCCGCCCGGGCATAGGCTTCCGGATCGGTCTGGATGGCCTCCATGCGCTCAAGCGTTGCGCGCAGCTCGCCGATGTCGCGCGGCGCCATGTTGATCACCGCAAGCCGGATCATTTCCGGTTCGATGATGCCGCGCACGACCTGAAGCTCGAGCGGGCTGGTTGCTTCCGACACCGCGCCGTTGAGCGCGTGGAGATCGGGCGCCTCGCTTGACCCCTCCTGCGGACGGTGGGTGATGAAGCTGCCGCTGCCGGCACGGCGTGAAATGATCTGATGCGCTTCGAGCAGGTCGAGCGCCTCGCGCACCGTGTTGCGGGCGACGCCGAACTCACTCGCCAGATGGCGTTCGGCCGGCAGCCGCGAGCCCGGGGGATATTCCTGTGCGCGAATGCGCGACAACAGGCCTTCCACCACGACGCGGACCGTCTTGGTCACCTCCTTGTCGGCGAAAAAACCTGCATCT
>JBPCWF010000319.1:0-3699 GCA_051009775.1 Hyphomicrobiales bacterium
ACGGCGTGCATCTATGTCGTGCTGACCTTCATAGCCAGCATATCGCTCGCCCTGTTCGGACGGTGGGCGTTCCGCGTCAAGGCGAAGATCTTCTGATGTTTGAGCGCCTGGCAAACGAGGTCCCGCGGTTCTTCAGCGGCAACAACCTGATCCTCCTGCTCGAGGCGGCGGGGACGACGCTGCTGATGACCTTCCTGGGCTGCGTCATCGGCTTCTTCGTCGCCTTCAACCGGGTCTATCTGCGCCAGACGCCGGGCGCCTTCGCCGCACCCCTGCGTCTGGTCGCCATATCCTATATCGAGGTGTTCCGGCGCATCCCGTTCCTCGTCATCATCTATCTGGTCCTGTTCCTGATCCAGGCCTTCGTCTCCAACGCTTCGCTGTTCTCGATCGCGGTGATCGCGATCTGCATCTATGCGACCGCCTATACGGCCGAGATCATCCGCGGCGGTTTCGAGTCCGTACCACGGCAGCAGATCGAAGCCGCCACGGTGATGAACTTCAGCCGCTGGCAGACCCTGTGGAACGTCATCGTGCCGCAGGCCTGGCCGGTGATCATCCCGCCGGCCATCGCCTTCATGATCAGTTTCATCAAGGACACGGCTCTGGTGTCGCAGGTCGGCGTCTTCGAGTTGACGTTCCGTGCCAAGGAACTGAACAACCAGGGCTATTCCGGGATCCTGGTGTTCGGCACGATCGCTTTTGCGTATTTCGCCATGTCATATCCGCTGACCCGGTTCGGCCAATGGTTGGAGGCACGTCTTGCATCACCTGGACATCAGAAACGTCCGTAGTGCCTACGGAAAGACCGAAGTTCTGAGCGATGTCACTCTGAGCGTCGGTCAGGGCCAGGTCGTGGCTCTTGTCGGACCATCCGGATCGGGAAAGTCGACGCTTCTGCGGGTCCTCATGGGCCTAAACCCGCCGACCGCCGGGGAGATCCATCTTTCCGGTGAACGCGTCGACTATGCCAGCAAGGCGAGCATTCGCGCGGCGCGCGACCGCATGGCCATCGTGTTCCAGCAATATAACCTGTTCCAGAACATGGACGTGATGCGCAATGTCACGCTGGCGCCGGTCAAGATCAAGGGGCGCGACCGCGGCGAGGTCGAACATGAGGCCGGCCAACTGCTCGCGAAAGTCGGCCTGTCGGACAAGCACCACGCCTATCCGGACCAGTTGAGCGGCGGCCAGCAGCAGCGTGTCGCGATCGCCCGGGCGCTGGCGCTGAGGCCGGAGATCCTGCTGCTCGACGAAATCACCTCCGCGCTCGATCCCGAGCTGGTCAACGAGGTGCTCGACACCATCCGCGCCCTGGTCGCGGATGGCATGACCATGCTGATCGTCAGCCACGAAATGGGGTTCGTGCGCGAAGTGGCGGACACCGTCGTCATGATGGACAAGGGGCAGGTCGTCGAGATGGGCGCGCCCAGGGAGATCATCGATACGCCGACAACGCAGCGCGCGCGGGACTTCTTCGGCAAGATCCTCAGGCACTGAGATTCGTTAAACTGCCAGTCCGAACGGGCTCACGTCGATCGAGGGTTGCCTGCGGCATGCCAGATCGGCAACGACGCGGGCGCAGATCGGGCCCGCCGTGAAACCCATCCAGGGGAACATGCACATGAAGAACCCCCGGGCCCGCGGCGCTTCGCCCAGGATCGGCCGCCAGTCGGCCGTGCCGTTGACGATGGCGGGCCAGGTGCGCAGCAGATTGACGTCGGCCAGGCGCGGAACCGTGGCCACGGCGACATGCAGGTTGCGCTGCACCGAGCCGGGGTCGACCTGGAGCCGGCCGGATACAGGATCGAACGCCGCCGGCCAGCCGCCGCCGATCAGGAAGGCGCCGCGCGCGGTCTGCTTGAGGGTCAGCCGTCCGCCGGCGAAATAGACCAGATGCGCCACCAGGTGCGCCGTCGGTTCGGTCACGTTGACCTGGATCGGAAAGCCCTCGATCGGCAGATCGAGACCGACCATGGCGGCGATGTCGCCGGCCTTGGCGCCGGCGCAGTTGATGACCTGGCCGGCCACGATCGGGCCGGCATTGGTGATGGCGGTGAAGCCGTTGGCTTCCAGCGACAGGGCCTCGAGCGTGGTGTGCCGGTGAATGCGCGCGCCATGGCGTTCGGCGGCGCGGGCGAAGGCGGGGGTCGCCAGAAGCGGGTTCGCCTTGCCCTCCATGGGGAAGAAGGCGCCGCCGATCATGCGCTCGGAGACGTAGGGCGCGATGGCGAACAGGTCGCTGCGGGTCAGGAGTTCGAGTTCGACGCCATGGGCGCGCTCGATCGCCGCCTTGCGTTCGATGTCACGCATCTGGCCGTCCGTGTCCGCAACGATCAGGCCGCCTGAGAGGGAGACTTCAAGGTCGGCTTCAAGCTCGGCTTCGAGCTCGCTCCACAGACCCATGGACGCCACCATGAGAGGCAGAACCTCGGCGAACCGAACCGCCCAGGCGTCGCCGAGCTCGATGAATTCGTCATGGGGGATCTGGCCGTGCAGGCTGCCGGCGTTGGAGCCCGAGGCGAGTGTGTTGATCTCGTGCTGCTCGATCAGCAGTACGTCCTTGCCTTCACGGGCGAGATAGTAGGCCGCAGCGCAACCGGTCAGGCCACCGCCGACCACAAGCACATCCGTACGCAACGCTTTGCCGGTCATGGACCGATCTATATCCCGATCCACCCGGAAACGTAACGAGGGAAATTGAGCTCAGGTGCGCGAGCGGCGTCGCTTACGAGTGCGATCGCCTCTCTATCCCTGAGCGCCTTTCGTCGCCCGTGCGCCGTTCGCCGTCCTTCTGGCGGTCGGTTTCGGGGCGTGTGTCGGTGCCAGACCGTCTGTCGGCCTCAGATCGTCTGTCGACATCCGAGCGCCTGACCACCCCCAGCCGGCGTTCCACATCTTCCATTGCGAACACTCCCATAGTTGCCAGGAAACACGATAGAACATGCGGGTGAATGGACGGTAAAGCTCATGGGTGTACGAACTGGTTTGGCCGGGAAACCCGGAGTTACCAAGGCCTTTCGCGTTGCTTTTTTCCACGGACTGCGGCCTGCAGGGCGTAGCGCCTGGGCACTACTTCGCCAACGATGGGCTGCAGCACCGGAAAGGCCGCCCGAAAAGGAAAAGGCGGTGCCCTTCTGAGCACCGCCTCCCTTTACACACCGCACCGCTTGACCGGGGGCAGTGGTTGTCTGGCGCAGCATGCAGGTAAGAAAATAGCATCGGATCGCTCAGACGCTGTGCGCTAGATCACATATGGCCTCTCGCGGGACTTATTTGGGCGGGAATTCTTGGCAGAATGCTCGCTAAACTTGGAAAAAGGCGACATTATGCACGCGAAAAGAGAGCCCCAAGGTTTGTGCATCGTGAGGGTTGCAATTGAAGGGCAGGCTGTTTTGCAGCCGCCGCGGCGCGCCTTTTTGCCTTCAAGTTGCCACGCCATGACGGTTTACTGAGCGCGGCTGGGCAAGTGGAAGAGAGAGACTTCAAGATGAAAGCGCTCAAACTACTCGCCGTTCTATTTGGTCTGATCGCCATCTCGGCATGCTCGGAAGAAGCCGAAAAGTCAGCGGAAACCCCGCCGGCGTCAACCGAGCAGCCCGCGTCGGAGTAATCTCCGGCCAGGCCGCCTGCACACGACCGCCTTCCGACGACGCGGAACGAGACCGTTCAATTGGGGCGGCGGGTCAGTTGGTCGAT
>JBPCWF010000320.1:0-2778 GCA_051009775.1 Hyphomicrobiales bacterium
GCGCTGGGAAATGAGTTTGAGATTGGGCAGGCGCACCAGCGGATGACCGGCATCGCGCACCGGTTCCTCGTCGTAGACATCGATCGCCGCCATGCCGGGCCGGCCGGCCTCCAGCGCCGTGGCCAGCGCCCCCGGTTCGATCAGGCCGGCGCGCGATGTGTTGACCAGCAGCGCATCCGATTTCATGGCGGCAAGATCATCGCGCGTGACGATGCCGCGTGTCGCGTCAACGAGGCGCATGTGCAGCGAGACGATATCGGCGGTGGCATAGAACGCGGTCTTGCTCGGTGCCGTTGCGTAGCCTTCGGCACGGGCCTTGGCCATGGTTTCTTCGCGTGCCCAGACCAGGATGTTCATGCCGAACGCCGTGGCGACATCGGCGA
Source organism: Hyphomicrobiales bacterium (assembly GCA_051009775.1). Taxonomy (GTDB): domain Bacteria; phylum Pseudomonadota; class Alphaproteobacteria; order Rhizobiales; family JAJFHB01; genus JBPCWF01. The sequence goes on from JBPCWF010000320.1 coordinate 384, forward strand.
CGGCATGGGCGATTCGCCCAAAACCGTGCAGGCCGAGGGTTTTGCCGCGCAGCGTACGCCCGACGCCGATTTGCCAGCCGCCTGATTTCATCGAGGCCGTCTGGCCCGGGATGTCGCGCATGGCGGCGAGGATCAGGGCCCAGGTGAGTTCGGCCGTCGCATAGGAGGGCGAGCCCATGTGCAGGTCGGAGCACACCGTGATGCCGAGCCGCGTGCAACTGTCAATGTCGATGTGCGGATAGACGCTGCGCTGGGAAATGAGTTTGAGATTGGGCAGGCGCTCGAGCAGGTCGGTGCGGATCTTGGTGCGCTCGCGAATGAGCACGAGGGCCTGCGTTTTGGCGAGGCGCTGGCTGAGCGCCTCGGTGTCCTGCAGGTGGTCGTTCCAGATGGTGACATCGTGGCCGTCGAGCATTTGGAAGCACGGCAGCGTGCGGATGGTGTCGTGGTAGTCGTCGAGGATGGTGATGTTCATCGGGCAGCGGATTCCTGGGCGGCGCGATCGCGGGTGGTGGCGGGCGGAATGGTGACGGGTGGCGTTGTAGCATGGCGCGGAGTGGGACGCGATTGCGGGTGGGGTGTCGGACGATCAGGTAGCGGACATGGTACGGTGCGCCGCGTGGCAGTTTAGCCGTTATGTCTTGGTAACGGCAGACGTGGTGCGTTCGGCGTAACAGCGGTGAAAGAGGACTCGCGGAAGCGCGTCTGGGTTCCGGCCTGCGCCAGAATGACGGGAGTGGGTGAGGCGGCGGCATACCGGAGAACGCCGGAAAAACTGAGTGGGTGAGGCGAGGGTGTGCTCGGCCTGCGACGGAATGACGGCTGCGGGGTGGCGCGGGCGTTGGCGACACCCGGAAGTGTCATCCCTGGGCTTGTCCCCGGGACCCATCGGGCCGCGGGCGCAGCAGGAGTGGGTGTGCCGCAGGCGTTCCAATGGCGCGGATCGGGCGTGGCCTCGGGCATCCGGATTCGCGGTGGAATGGGTCCTCGGAACCCCATCACTCCGCCGCGCTGGCGGCGGCCTTGGCCCAGGCCCAGCCGAACGCGAAGGCGGTGTCGCCGTGGGCGTCGAGATGGGTGAGACGCGCCGCCGCCTCGCCAATCGTCGGGCGGTGGCCGACGGGGACGTGCCACAACACCAGGCGCACGCCCTGGCCCGGCGCGAACCACTCGGTGCGGCGGTCGTAAAAGCGCTTGTGCAGCGTGTGCCACACGAAATGCTCGAGGCTCGCGACATCGGCCCAGACGGAGAGCGTCGAAGCCGTCCTGGGATTGCCGCCAAGTGGCCCCGTGGGATCGCGCTGGGCGGCCTCCATGTCGTCGTCGGGCAGACGCCATACGAAGCCGGGCGCGCGTGCAGCGATCGCGTTGACCCGGTCGAGGCCGTCGACGAAATCGGCAACGCGCGGATCATCCCAGTCGTGGCGCAGGACGCCGATGTTGAATTCCGCCAGATGAACCGGCATCGCAGGACTCCGCGGCTTTGGTCTGTTGCAGGGCTTCGCAGCAGGCTTTTGGCAAGGCGCCACCCGCTTGCCCGACGCACCCGGGCATGGCCGGCGGGCATACCATCCACTACACTGGCAGCCAACCCTTGCGCCACATCCTGCCACCCGGAGACCCGCCCGTGCATTATGATCCTCGCACCGATGACCGCCCGCTGCCCTATGATCCCTTCAAGAGCTGTACCGTGCCGCGACCGATCGGATGGCTTTCGACCGTGTCGGTCGAAGGCGTCCATAACCTGGCCCCGTTCAGCCAGTGGCAGAACCTCACGTTCGATCCGCCGCTCGTCATGTTCGCCGCCAACCAGCTGCGCGACGGGCGGCGCAAGGACACCGTCGTCAACGCTGAGATGACCGGCTATTTCGTGTGGAACATGGCGACCTGGGACCTGCGCGAAGCCGTCAACATCTCGGCGATGGAGTTGCCGTCGGGCGAGGATGAGTTTGTGCGCGCGGGCGTTACCAAGGCGGACTGCATCACGGCGCCGGGCAAGCGCGTCGCCGAAAGTCCGTGCCATTTCGAATGCCAGTACCTGTCGACACAGCGCTTTCCCGGGCGCACGCCGGTCGGCGCCGTCGATGTCGTGTTCGGCGAGGTTGTGCGCATTCATGTCGACGAAGCGGTCGTGCAGGCGGACGGCAAGCTCGATATCCCGAAAATCCGGCCGATCGCGCGGATGGGGTACTATGACTACACCGTCATCGACAGCGTCTTTGAAATGCGCGTGCCCGGCGCCTCGCAGCGCGCGCTCGACGGCCTTGAAGGACGCCGGTAGCGATGGCTGCAGCCGCGGCTTTGGTTGCCGCGAAGCGTATGCGCGCCTGGCGGCGCGCGCGAGACCAGTTTCGCGCTCTGCCGGGAGGCACAGCCTCCCAGACCCACCAGTTCT
>JBPCWF010000321.1:0-5275 GCA_051009775.1 Hyphomicrobiales bacterium
AACCTGTGCGTTCCGGTTCCGGTGTCCTTCAGCCGGACCTCCGCATGGACGCCGACACGTTCCTTGAACTCGTACTCTTCGGCAAGATCGCTGCCGTATAGGCCGAAGGCGTCGTCCCAGGCGACCCCGAAATCGATTGCGAACTTGCCTGCGATGATGCGGTAGCTCTCGATGTCGAACCGCAGATAGAGTTCTTCCACGCGCAGGCCCACTTCGCCGAAGATGAGATTCTCGTCGGACAGCCGGTTGTCGGTGGAGTCCAGGGAGATTTTTGTGTGAGAGGACAGGGCGGACGTCAGCCAGAAATCGATTTCCGCGTCAGCCGTGCCTTCCAGGGTGGTCCGACTGAGGTCCGGATCGTCCGACCTGAGGGCGTGATCGAGCTGCAGTTCCAGAGAGAGTTCACCCGTCACGTAGGGCGGTTGTCGGGGTTCCGTGACGGGCTCCTCGGCCTGAGCGGGCTGCAGCGAGGCAAGGAGGCAGCAGGCGACGGGCCACGCTCCGCCCCGCAACCGCCAGCATCGCATCTTCGCCCTCATGACGCTCGTTCAGTCTCTCGCGGTTTGCTCCGGTGCGCGCACTTCGCGCTCCGTGAAATCCGGCATGCGACCCGTTCCTCGCAGCATTGGCATTTAGCCATACTTGCGGTTCCGTTGCGTCTGTCATGGCGCATGCGGAACATTACAAATTCGTATGGTGACCGCAAAGCCGCCGTAAGCGCCCGTCTATACTATGATATCCGCACCGATGAACGGTGTCCGCCGCCGGTGTGGTCCCGGATATCCCTTTGTGACCACATGAACGGCGCGGCTCAACCGAACTCTCGGTTTTCCCTCGTTGCCTCTATTTCTGGAAGGAACCGACATGCGTAAGCTGAAATCCACATTGAAGGCCCTGGCGATCGTTGCATTGGCGCAAACGCCCCTGTCAGCGGGCGCGGCAGATTTCGGAGGCCCGGCGGATGAAGGGACGACCGGCGTCAAGGTCGGCCTGCTCACATGCGACATCAGCGGCGGATGGGGCCTGATTATCGCCTCGAACAAAGCGGTCGATTGCGTGTTCAAACCCACCAACTACCGTTGGCGCGATCACTATGTCGGCTCAATCAACAAGATCGGCGCAGACATTGGCGTAACCGCCGGCGGCAAGCTGGTCTGGGCGGTGTTCGCACCGGGAACGGTGCGCCGCGGGGCGCTGGCCGGATCGTATTTCGGCGCATCGGGTGAAGCCACGGTCGGCATCGGGCTGGGCGCCAACGCATTGCTCGGAGGTTTTGGCGACACCATCAACCTGCAGCCGCTGAGCGTCCAGGGACAAACCGGCCTGAATGTCGCGGGAGGGATTGCAGGACTGTTCCTCGAAAGCCAATAAAGGCTGTACCTTAACCTGAAGCCGAATGGTTTTATGTGTAACCTGACCACGCCCCGAACGCCGCCGCCGCAGCCGGTTGCGGCGGTTCTCGGGTGCGGCTGACAGCTTCCGCATCATACCGGGATACAAAAACACGCGCGAACTGCATGGTCTGAAACTGAAACGGCAGGCCGGACAATCGCCGGCCTGCCGTTTGTTTCGGTCGTAGCGGTCGACGACACTCAGATGAAGGCAAAATCGTCCACGCCAAGCTGGCTTGCATCGACGTCCGAGAGGATGACGTCCCCGTCGCCTAAGGCGAACACGGCATCGATACCGACCTGTTGAAACTGGAGCTCTTCGAACGAGGTCACGCCGAGAAACGTACCGATCTCGATGACATCGTCGCCACGTCCGAAATCGGCAATGGTATCCGTGCCGACGTCTGTCAGGTTGAAGACGAAGGTGTCCGCCCCCAATCCACCGGTCAGAAGGTCGTCACCGACGCCCCCGGCCAACCGGTCGGCGTCGCGCCCGCCGTAAAGCGCGTCGTTGCCTTCGCCGCCCCTGAGGTCGTCTTCGCCACGGCCGCCATAGAGGTCGTCGTTGCCTTCGTCGCCCTCAAGCGCGTCGTTGCCCGCGCCGCCGGAGAGATCGTCGTCCCCTTCGCCGCCTGCGATTTCGTCCTCTCCCTGGCCGCCTCTCAGGTGATCGTCGCCGTCTTCACCGGAAAGATCGTCGTCGCCTCGGCCGCCACGGATGGTGTCGTTGCCGTCGCCGCCTTCGATCCTGTCGTCGCCAACCCGCCCGCTCAGGCGATCGTCGCCGTCAAGACCGATCAGCTGATCGTCCTCACCGGATCCCTGCAACCGGTCGTTGTCGTCGCTTCCGACGATCCGGCTGATCCCGGAGTTCTCGACAAGTGTGGCGACGTCGGCCGTGCTAAGCGGGGCGTCCGACACGGCCAGAAGGGCGTCATCGAAGAATCCGCGGTCCGCTTCATCCTCGCCTTCGATCGCGCGAATGCTGGCGATGTCGTCTTCGAAACCGAACACCGCGACACCGTCCACACCGAGCTCGACGGCCTCGGCCTGAACACCGGCGACCGGATTGAGGAAGTTCGCCTCTCCGGCCTGGCCGGCGGCATGGAGCGCACGAATAGGCAGGAAGTTGCCATCGGCATCCCTCACGACCGGGGCAAGCCCGTCGGTCACCTTGGCCGGGGCCAGCGTCTGGAGGTTGGTGAAGAACAGCCCGCCATCCGTGTAGTCGTCAAGCTCCAACCCGGTTTCATCCGCGTCCGGCACCAGGAACAGCCCGAGCGCCTGACCTTCTTCGACCGTGATCGAAGCACTGGTTCCCGACCTGAGGTCCTCGGTGTCGTTGAAGAGAATGCGGCCTTCGAGAATGTCACCCGTCGCAGTGTCGAAAATATAGGCTCCGACGGCGCCATTGGCTTCGGCATCTTCCGTCAGGAAGGTGACCCATTTCTCCGTGCCGGTGCCCTGAGGCGCAAGCGCTGAGAGATCGGGAAGCTCGCGGGGCGCCAGCTGTGTCAGGTTTTGCAGCTCAACCGTTAATTCCGCGGTGCCGTCCGCACGAATGCCTTCCTCGACCTGAACCAGACCCACACCGGGGGCATAGGACTTGAATTCGGCGACATCGGGCTGCAGCGCCGTCGTCTCGAGCGTCGTGATCGCGTTCGTGAAGGTGCCGAGGTCAATGTCGACGGTGTTGTTGACGCCGACGAGGATGGCCTCATCCTCCGCTTCGCCCGGTCGGAATTCCTGATAGTACGCCGCGCCGAAACCGGGTTCGGCCCGCATGAGCCAGCCGGGCGACGCGCCGTCGGCGCCGGCTTCCCAGGAGCCGTCGAAATTGGTGCCGATGAAATTGCCGTCGTCGTCATACTCGTAGTTGATGACGAATTCGCCGAGGTACCAGACATTGTCTTCGCCATCTTGCGCGTACCAATCGACGGTGTCTTCAACCATGGTATCGCCGTCAAAAGCCGTATCGCGCACGATCGCGGCCTCGACGCCTGCGACCGCGGTGGTGTCAAAAGTCACAAACTCGTCGTTCCGCTCGCTTTCCTCTTCGCCGGTCTCGGGGTCGGTGAATGTCGCGCCATAGCTTCTCACCGTGCCGGCGAGAAAGCGAAGGTAGGTATTGTCGATTTCGGTGCCCGGCGTGAAGGCGGTCGGGTCAAAATCAGGAAGAATAGCCATTTCTGTAACTCCCGTGGTGTTCGCGGCGTGCCGCGGCCGGGCCGAAACGGCCCAACTCGCACAAGAAACCACAGGCGACTTTTCCCGGATTTGACCGGGAATTTACTGTTCCGTAAGGCGGTCCGTACCGCACCTTTGACACGGTCAACCGATCGTTCACGCGAATCGCTTTATTCTCTGGCCGTCACCGCAGCGAGGCGAAAGACCGCGACGTGCTGGAAACCGACCTCTACCCGCCGATCAAGACGTTCCTGGAGACCCAGGGATATACGGTCAAGGCCGAGGTGCGCGACTGCGATGTGGTCGCCGTCCGGGGCGATGAGGACCCGGTGGTGGTCGAGCTGAAAACCACCTTCTCGCTGCCGCTGCTGCTTCAGGGCATCGACCGCCAGGCGATCACCGACGCGGTCTATGTCGCCATGGCCGTTCCCGGCGGCAAGGGGCGGACGAGCACGTGGCGGCGCCATCGCCGCGGCATCCTGAAACTCTGCCGGCGTCTCGGCCTCGGGCTGCTGACGGTCAGGCCGGGCGGCACGGAGCCTGCCGCCGTCGAGGTGCATCTCGACCCCGCACCCTACCGGCCGCGTCCGGACAAGCGCCGCAGGGCGATGCTGCTCAAGGAGTTCCAGACCAGGGTGGGAGATCCCAACGAGGGCGGCTCGACCCGGCGGCCGCTGATCACGGCCTACCGGCAGGATGCGCTGCGCTGCGTCAAATATCTCGGCGAACGCGGGCCCGCGCCGCTCAAGGACATCCGGTCCGAGACCAGGGTTGAGCGGGCCGCAGGCATCCTGCAGCGCGACGTCTATGGCTGGTTCATGCGGGTCGAGCGCGGCGTCTACGAACTGTCGCCGCGCGGCAGGACCGCGATCAGCGATTTCAACGAGGTTCTGCGGGCACTTTGAGCGCCCATATCGCCGGTCAGTTCAGCACCCACAGAGAGCCGTTGAGCAGGCTGGCAAAGGCGACCCAGGCGATATAGGGCACGAACATCAGCGCCGCCCAGCCGTCGATCCTGTGAAAGGCGATCGCTGTGGCAATGACCAGCGCGAGCAGGACCAGGATCTCCGCGAAGGCAAGCCCGATCATCCGGAAGCCGAAGAACAGGAACGACCAGGCGAAGTTGAGGGCGAGCTGAACGCCGTAGAGGGTGAGGGCGGGGCGTGCACCGGAGAAGCCCGCGATGCGCCACACACGCCACGCCGCGATGCCCATCAGCGTGTAGAGCACGAACCAGACGGGCCCGAAAAGCCAGTCCGGCGGGCGGAACGGCGGCTGATTCAACGTCTGGAACCACGTCCCGACCGACGCCGCGGTGGCGATGCCGGCAATCACCATTAAGGCGTAGCAGAGCAACAGCGATGCTGCGAGGCCGAGCAGGTCGGTCCGGCGGCTAAGTGTGGTTTCGGCCATCCCTACTCTTCGTCCGGCGCGATACGGCCCGCCACGACCACGGCACCGTCCGGCGCCACGTGGACGACGACGATCTCGCCGGATGTCGGGAAGATGTCCGTGAGCGCGGTGATGTTGACCTGGTGGGTCACCAGAACCGCCGGTTCGCCGCTGGTACGGCCGGCGAGAAAGCTTTTGAGCGCAGCGGTTTGCGCCGGTCCCCTGCCGCGGTCCTGGAAGAAGGAATTGAGCGCGGGCAGCGGCGTCACATTGCCCAGCCCGAGCAGTTCCGCGGTGTCCACGCA
>JBPCWF010000322.1:0-3872 GCA_051009775.1 Hyphomicrobiales bacterium
GTTCTCCTTCATGGCGGGCCAGCTGATCACCCGCATTGCGGCTTATGACAACGCCGCCGAGTTCCCCAGTTCGATTCCCACATTCGCCCACTACCTGCGCTCCATGGGCTATCACACGTCTTTGTGCGGCAAGATGCACTTCGTCGGACCGGACCAGCTGCACGGTTTCAACCAGCGCCTCACCACCGACATCTACCCCGCCGATTTCGCCTGGACGCCGGACTGGGAGATGCCTGACGAACGCATCGATTCCTTCTATCACAACATGTCGAGCGTCCAGGAGGCGGGTGTCGCGGCGACAACCAACCAGATCGACTATGACGAGGAGGTTGGCTGGTCGGCGCGGCGCAAGATCTTCGACTACGCCCGCCATCCCGACCAGCACCCGTTCTGCATGGTGGTCTCGTTCATCCACCCGCACGACCCCTATATCGCGCTGCGCGAGTGGTGGGACCTCTATGATCATGACGCGGTCGATCTGCCCGCGGTGCCGGCCCTGCCGCTCAAGAGCCAGGATGCCCATTCACAACGCCTGATGACCGGCATCGATCTGCCCGCCAACCCGGTGACCGGCGAGCAGGTCCGCAATGCCCGTCACGCCTATTACGCCAATGTCAGCTATTTCGATCACTGGGTCGGGCGCGTCGTGAAGACGCTCGAAGAGGCGGAGCTCGCGGACAACACCATCGTCATGGTCACCAGCGATCATGGCGACATGCTGGGCGAGCGCGGCCTGTGGTACAAGATGTGCTTCTTCGAGCCCTCGGTCCGCGTGCCGCTTGTCGTCGCGGGGCCGGGCCTGCCGGCGGCCAAACGCGTGGTCAACAACGTTTCGCTCGCCGACATCCTGCCGACACTGCTCGACATGGCCGAAGTGGGCGGCGCCGGCCCCAAGCCCGTGCTTGCAGAGCCGGTCGCCGGGCGCAGCCTGCTGCCGCTGATCACGGGCGACGGGGCGGGCGACCCGGATGAGGCGATTTCGGAATATGCCGCCGAATGCGCGTCGCACCCGTGTTTCATGATCCGGCGCGGGCAATATAAATACATTCACTGCGAGGTCGATCCGCCGCTGCTGTTCGACGTGGTTGCCGACCCGCTCGAGCGCAACAACCTGGCCGGCGATCCGGCTCATGCGGATCTGATGCGCGCCTTCGCGGACGCGGTCGCGGAGCGCTGGGATTCGGAAAAGATCCGCCTCGACGTGATCGCCACCCAGAAGCGCCGCCGCGCCATCCATGCCGCCATGAGCCGGGGCGAGCTGACGTCGTGGGACCACGCGCCCAAACGCGACGCGGCGCAGGAGTATATGCGCAGTCACATGGATGTCACCGAAACCGACGTAAAGAGCCGTTTCCCGCCGTACAAACGGGACTGAGAGACCTATTTCGCGGCGGCTTCGCGGGTGAGCTTGTCGAACAGCTGGTCGAGCTCCTGCGCCAGTGCCTTCAGCGCATCGCCGCCGTCGCTCATATAAGGCGCGAAGACATGGGACGGCGTCTTGTAGGAGAGCGTCGCGGTGCCGTCGGCATTCTCCGTAACATAGACCCGGATCGGCGCCTCGATGCCTGCCGCCACGCTGGCCTCGAGCATGCGGACGGCGAAGCGCGGATGATAGAGCCCGATCACCATGTTGCCGGGAATGGTCTTGTCGAGCACCTTCTTGGCCCCGGCCGTGGCGGAGGCCCGGGTCACGATGCCGATCTTGTTGGCCTTGGCCGCCTGGTCGACCCGTTTGACGAGGGCGGCATAGGCATGCGGTGTCGCAAGCACCACCCAGCCGTCGCGTTCGGCGATTTCGGTGCCCGCGCGCGTACCGGCGACGACGATCATCGAAATGCCGAGGACGGCAAGCGATTTTAGCGCGAAACGGATCATGGACGCTCTCCTTGATGGTTTAGAACCGTTTATCAAATCAGCCGACCATGTCGGAGACGTGACGTGGTCGCACCCTCCGGACTTCGGTCATGGGCCATTGCGCCGGGCGGTGTCGATTTCGTCGAGGGCATCCGGCGCCATGCCGACCTCTTCGCCGCCAAGCGCGATCCCCAGACCGTTGATCACCCGCACCCAGTAATTGAAGTTGGCCGAGACCTGGTTGAGATGCAGGATCTCCGGATCGCTCAGGCCGGCGTCTCTGAGTCCGGCGACATCGTCCGGGCCGAGGGCCTCAGGCGCGCGGGTAAGCTTCGCGCCATAGGCCAGCATCGCCTTAAGCCTCGGGCCGAACAGGTCGTCTGGATAGCGCTCCAGGCGCAGGTGATCGATCATCGTCTCTGCCCGGCCGCGTTCGCCTTGGAGCCGTTTGAAGTTCTCCCCGTGATGGGCCTGCGCATAGGCACAGCCGGTGAGGACGGCCACCTGGGTCGCCAGCAGCTCGCACTCCGCGAAAGTCAGAGGTCCGTCGGGGCTGTGCAGTATTGCGCGGTAGAGCGCATCGGCCGCGGAAAGGGGCGCCGGCCACAGAGAAAACGCCCGGTAAAGGTTGTGGACCGTGCCGTCGGGCCGTTTGAGGCCGCGATAGACCGCGCCGTCAAGCTCGGCATCGTCGGCAACATCGATCCATGCGATGGGTGCGCCCATTTTGCGCCAATCCTTCTGGTATTCATCGTCGGGAATATGTTAGCACGCTAATACATTTGCGTGCCGCGGGAGATGCCCTGCGCTGGCCGCCGGTCTGGTGAGGCGGCGCGGCGCGCGCAATGACGAAAAGGACAGGACCATGCGGTGGAGACGCGGCAGACGCAGTCAGAATGTCGAGGACAGGAGAGGGGCGAGCGGCGGCGGGATGCGCATTCCGGGCGGCGCCCGGCGCGGCGGCATTGGCGGGGTAGGCCTCATTGTCGTGGTCGTGCTGGCGCTTTATTTCGGCGTCGACCCGAGCGTCCTCCTGCAGGGTGGCGGGCAGGTGACCCAGCGCCAGACCCAGCCCGCGCCGCAGAACACCACACGCAGCCGCGCCGACGACGAACTGGCGGACTTCACATCAACGGTGCTTGGTTATACGGAAGACAGCTGGAAGGTGCTGTTCAAGCAGATGGACCGCACATACAAGGCGCCGAAGCTGGTTCTGTTTTCGGGCTTCGTCCGCTCGGCCTGCGGCGCCGCCCAGTCGGCCATGGGCCCGTTCTACTGCCCGGCCGATCAGAAGGTCTACATCGACCTGAGCTTTTACCGCGACATGAAGACCAAGCTCGGCGCGCCCGGAGACTTCGCCCAGGCCTATGTCGTCGCCCACGAGGTCGGCCACCACGTCCAGACCCTGCTTGGCATATCTCAGAAAGTCCACGATCTGCGCCGCTCCGTGAGCAAGGCCGAAGCCAATCAGCTCTCCGTGCGCATGGAGCTTCAGGCAGACTGTTTCTCCGGCGTCTGGGCGCGCCATGCGGATGAGGCCAACAAGAAGAAGACCGGCCAGGCGCTGCTTGAAGCCGGTGATCTCGAAGAAGGGCTGAACGCCGCCAGCGCCATAGGCGACGACCGGCTGCAGAAGCAGTCGCAGGGCTATGTGGTGCCGGATTCGTTCACCCACGGATCGTCCGCGCAGCGCGTCCGCTGGTTCAAGCGCGGCTACCAGACCGGCAACGTGCGCAACTGCGACACCTTCGCGGCCACCCAGCTCTGATCTTCCCTTGCGCGGTCCGGGCGGCGGCACGGGACCACGTGTCGCGCGGACAAATCTCGCGTGGGGGTTTCAATTTGCGCCCAATGGTAGTATCTCAAGGGTATTCCCACCCATCGTATTGTGCTGGGTTGTGGGGCGGAACCGGTATAGGCGTTCATTGCTGTCCAACATCATCCGGGACAAGGCAATCTTGTTCGGATGCGGACGGTGTCATTTCGAACATGTCGTTGCCGCGCGGACAGCCGGCGAA
>JBPCWF010000323.1:0-10851 GCA_051009775.1 Hyphomicrobiales bacterium
GCGGGAACTGAGCACCTACACGGCCCGGATCGACCGGATTGATGAGGTGGCGGCGAAGTTCCCGACATTCGCGATGGGTCGGAACGAGATGTTCGGAGAACTGGCGGCTCTCGCACGCAGCCCCAGAAGCGATACCATCTTCGCAGACGATGACGACACCGAACTGCTCGAGCTCAGATGGCAGGGCGTGCGCGACATCCGTCAATGGTCCGACGCCTTTCACGGTCACATCGACACGCTTTATCGCGAGCGGGGCCTGGCGAGCCGATTGAGGGAATCGGCACTGTTCGACAATGTGGACGACACCACGCTGGGCATCATCGCTCAGAGCGCGCTGTTCGAAACCCACGGCAATTTCGAATGGACTCATCGCTACAAGCGCGAGCTGTCCGGCGAACGGGGCAGCGAGCAGATCATCGAGCTTGAGCCGCTGATCGCGGAACAGGGGCATTGTCTGGACGGCATATTGTTGCTCCACTCCGGGTTCGCCCGCATCAGCGAGACGTTCGACCAGGGCGAAAGGACCGTCGGCTACCTGGCCAGGGACGACGCGTTCGGTCTCGCCGAACTGATCGAAAGCCTGCAAGGCGGTGGCGCCCGGAAAATCAGACACAGCCTCAGAGCCATCGGCTATGTCGACGTGATCAGGATACCGACCCATGTCGTCGAGGAGCATTTGCTGTCCGTGCTTTCGGCGGCAGCAAAGCCTGCGACGCCCGGGGCGCCGGACCGACGCGTACCGCCGCACGCCGACGAAGACGATCTGCAGCAGTCCCTGCTCGACTTTCTCGTCGACTACCGTTTCATAAACGGGACCAAGGCGATGGCGATGAACACCGATCGCTGTGTCAATTGCGACGACTGCGTTCGCGCCTGCGCAACCGCCCATGACGGCAATCCCAGGTTCATCCGGCATGGCCATGCCCATCAGAACCTCATGATCGCCAACGCGTGCATGCATTGCGTAGACCCGGTTTGTCTCATCGGATGCCCCACCGGCGCCATTCACCGCAACGTTGCTACCGGTAACGTCGTGATCGACGATGGGATCTGCGTCGGCTGCGCGACCTGCGCCAATGCCTGCCCCTATGACAATATCCGGATGGTGGAGGTGCGCGATGCCAACGGTTCGTTCCTGACCGATCCGGATGGGGGACAGATACTGAGAGCGACGAAATGCGATTTTTGCGCCGACCAGCTCGGCGGCCCCGCGTGCCAGAGGGCCTGCCCGCACGACGCGCTGGTGCGCATCGATCTTAGAGACACAGACACGCTAACCCGTTGGCTGCAGCCGCAGAAATAACCACGTGCCCATGCGACGCATACTCAAAAACTCTGCCATCACGGCCGTCGCGCTGGCGCTTCTTTACTGGCTGGTCTGGATCTATGAATCGTCGTTGCGGGATCCACGTTTCCTGGACGGTTGGGTGTTATGTGCCGGCATAGCCGTGCTTTTCGCATTCAACGTGAGAAAAAAGCTCCCGATGCTGCCTTTGGGCCGCGCCACCCGATGGATGCAGATCCACATCTATCTGGGCTGGTTCGTGATCTTTGCGTTCGGTCTGCATACCGGGTTCTCGTGGCCGGACGGCGCGCTCAATTGGGCTTTGTGGGTCCTGTTCATGCTCGTCTCCTGCAGCGGTATCGTCGGAATTTACCTGACCAGATCGATCCCCGCCAAGTTGGAAGGCTGTTCTGAACGCGTGCTGTTTCAGAGGATTCCAAAATTCCGCAACAACCTCGCGAAAGAGGTCGAAGCCCTGGCGATCACCTCGGTGGACCAGGCCGGATCGTTGACGATCGCAGATCTTTACGCCAACACGTTGCACGACTTCTTCAGGCGGCCGCAGAACGTTGTCTCCCACCTGAGAAGTTCGCGGCAGCCGCTCAACCGAATATGCGGCGATCTCGACAAGCTGGCGCGGTATCTCGATGCGCCCGGCAGGAACACGCTGCAGGCGATCAAGGATCTGGTCGTCGCCAAAGACGATCTGGATTTTCAGTATGCCAATCAGGGGATACTGAAGCTCTGGCTGTTCGTGCACGTCCCCGCGACCCACGGTTTGATCGTTCTGATCGTCGCCCATGCGGCGATCATGTACGCCTTCTCGTCGGGGGTACCGTAGGCGTGAAACGTTTGCAGCAATTCGGTTTTCTCAAGAGCGCTTACGAGCGGCCGGGAGACAGGTGGGTTTGCGGCCACGCACAGCACGGCGACGGTTGCCGTGCCGGCCCGGACGCCAGGGGCAAGTGCCGCGCCAGCTTCGAATGCGTGCCTTCGAAACTGGACGACCGGTGGTCGTGCCGACGATCGGAGGTGAGAGGAGGCCCGTGCCGGCAGGGGCCCAATGCAGATGGAACATGCTGCATTTCCATACCGCCCTGCACGCCCAGAATGAGCATCGGCGCTCTGCGCGCGCGCGTGTCCAAATGGGCCGTTACCATCGCCATCGGCTTCATCGCCCTGATCGTGGGCTATAGTGGCGACGGCCAGCCCCTGACGTCCGCCACCCACCTGCTGACGCCGGGCGCAATGACGACCGCGCACAGCCCGATCAGAAATTGCCGCGGCTGCCACTCGAGCACGGCCAAGGGGCGGTTCGGCTGGCTCCACGCAATCGTCGCAGCGGCGAGCCCGCGTGACGACAGTGCGGCCTGTCAGGTCTGCCATGAAACGAGCCCAACAGCGCTCAATCCGCACGGCCTTGCGCTCGACACTCTGGAAGCCCTCACCAAATCGCGTCTGGCCGCCGACCCGTTCGGACCGCCGTCGGTCTCAACCCGGGTGCGCGACGCGGCCTTCCCGGTCAAGAGGCCACAGGCGGACACCGTCTTCTGCGCGACCTGCCATAAGGAGCATCAGGGCAAGGCAGCCGACCTGAAGGCAATGTCCGACGTCCGCTGCCAGACCTGTCATGCGGGTCAGTTCAACAGCTTTCAGGACGGCCATCCGAGATTCACCACTTATCCGTTCGAACGGCACACGCGTATCGTGTTCGACCACGCCAGTCATTTCGGCAACCACTTCCCGAGAACCCTTGAAAAGGGTGTATCGCCGGACACGGTGCCCAGCGACACCTGCGCCGATTGCCACATCACCGCCCCCGACAAACGGCATATGCTGGTCAGGACCTTCGATCAGATGTGCTCAACCTGCCATCTTGACCAGATTGTCGGTGAAGGGCGGGCGACCGGCCCAAAAGGCATCGCCGCGTTCAGCTTGCCGGGGCTCGACCTCTCCACGCTCATGGAAAAGAACGCGGCGATCGGGGAATGGCCGAAGTTTTCCGAGGCCGAAATAACACCCCTCATGAAACTGATGATCGGATGGAACGCGGAAAACCGGCAGCTGCTCAAGGCCGTCGCCAAGATCGACCTGCTCGACCTCTCCGAGGCGTCGGATGAAGAGGTCGCCATGGTCGAAAAGCTTGTCTGGGAGGTGAAAGGCCTGCTGCACCTGTTGACGTCGACCAAGATAACCGGCGTCGCGCAACGCCTCTCGTCGGCAACTGGCGCACAAATTGATACGCATCTCCTTACGCAGCTCATGGGCAGCGTGCCGCGCGACGTGCTGACCGGAGCGCAGCTTGAATGGCTGCCCAACCTCAACGAAGAGATCGTGCGCCACCGCAAGGGCGAGCGGGTGACCATCCCCGATCCCAACGCCGACCGCGAACCGGCGGTCACGGAACCCGCGGCCGACGCCCCGGCAACGGACACGCCCGACCGGTCGGGCGACGATCAGACCGACATCCTGTCAGATGATGATACGGCTCCCCCGGTCGATACATCCGACATCCTGTCAGATGATGATGCGGCCTCCTCGGTCGATACTTCCGACATCCTGAGCGGCGACGACTCCGATATTCTCACCGGCGATGAGAGCCTGGAAACCGAGACCGATGACGGCAAAGCCGCTTCGACCGCCGGATCCGAGACGTCGGAGGCTGACGGGTCATCAGTGATCGATGCGGAGACCTGGGCTGAGCTTGGCGGCTGGTACCGTCGGGATTTCGAGGTTCTGTTCAAACCCACCGGTCATGCGGACAGCTTCATGCGGGCTTGGCTGGACTTCAGTGGAAGCCTGTTCGGCAAGAAGGAGGCGGAACTGGCATCCCCGGTGTTCAATATGCTCACCGCGAAGCATGCGCAGGGGCAGTGCACGAAATGTCACAGTCTCGAAGGCATTGGTGAGCGCCTGATAATCAATTGGAGGCCGTTTGCGGTCATCGATAAGAAGGGAAGTTTCACAACGTTTTCGCACGAACCGCATTTTGGCTTCCTCGCCGAGCGCGGTTGCCTGACATGTCACGACATCAAGGCCGCCGCGGAGACCGTGGAGGGCGAAAAGAAGCAGGATCCCACAGTTTTCGTATCGAACTTCAAACCGATCGAGCAGGAGCTGTGCGCAACATGCCATGGCAAGGAACAGGCCGGTGAAGATTGCCAGTTGTGCCACCGCTATCACGTGTTCGGCGTTTTCACCCCGATAATAGCAACCAAAATTCCGGGTAAATAGATCGCTGAACTCGGTTCAGAGGTCGAGGACGAGATTGGTTTTGGGGCGGGCGATGCAGGTCAGGCAGGATCCCGCCTCGGGTTCTTTTCCAGGTCTGTGGAGATATTCGACTTCGCCCTGCATCAGAGCCGTCAGACAGGTCCCGCAACTGCCCGCACGGCATCCAAATCGGGCCTTGATGCCGTGCGCCTCGGCGAGTTCGAGCAAGGTGTCGATTTTGGGCGTCCACTGCGCCGCGCTGTTGGAGCGGGAGAACTCCACCTGAAAGCTCTGATCTGCTTCCCCCGTGGCCTGATCGTCGTCCCGTCTGACCGATGCCGGACCAAATGCCTCGAACTTGATATCATCCAACGGGACACCCCAGTCTTCCAGGTCCCCGGTCAGGCTGTCCATCATCGGCGGTGGGCCGCAGATGTAGAATTCGTAATTGGTCGACTTGAGCATCGACTTCATGAGTTGGACCGATACGAAGCCGTCCACGTCATAGTCGACGCCCTTTGTGCAGGCCCCGGTTGGCTCCGAGTAGGCGATGACCGTGCGCAGATTGGGCGTCTCCTTGCTCAACCTTTGAAGATGATCGTACATGGCGTGTTCGCCCCGGTTCCGTACACCGTAGAAGAACCAGATCTCACGGTTGCTCTCCGACGTAATCAGCGCGTTCAGCATGCTGATAAGCGGGGTGAGACCGACGCCGCCCGCGATCAGCACCACAGGCCTCTCCGACTCGCGATCCAGGTAAAACTCTCCCGCCGGCGCCAAAACCTCGACGATATCGCCTTGCTGCAGCCGGTCATGAAAATAGTTCGACGAAATGCCGGGCAGCGTTCCCTCGGGCGCATCGGGAGGAGGCCCGAGCTTCTTGATCGTCACGCGGTAGCACTGGCGCTCGGACGAGCAGTCGGATAACGAATAGCAGCGCACAACCGGCCGCGGCTGGCCGGGTACCGGCAGTTCGAAGGTCAGAAACTGCCCGGGCAGATAGGGCGGAACCGGTCTCTTGTCGTGCGGCACCAGATAGAACGAACAGATGTCCTCGTTCGGGTTCTCATACTCCCGGTGCTCGACCTGGAACTTGCGTTTGCCGTTCCATGAAAGTTCATGGCGTTCGCGGTCTGCCTGGACCTGCCTGAGAACGGTTTCAGCGCGCGCCCTGAACAGCACCAGTCGCTCGCGATCCAGTCGTGCGGCTCGGAACGTCCGCGACACCACGGTTTGAATGCCGAAAGCCGCCTGGAAAAACGCGGCGGCGATGATCACCAATCCGCTTATCCCGACGAATGTGCCCATGTCAGTGGCCAACGGATCACCCTTTTTATGCCACGCACCGGTCCGAACGGACCGTCAGCGGGTTGGGTTTTAGAATCTAACGCGAAATTCTGATCTCACGCCGCCGCCGACATCATTGTCTTCGACACCGACCACGAAACCATCGAACTGCAGGATGTATCTGTCGGCCAGCCCGAACTGCAGCCTGCCGCCGACGGCGCCCGACGTGGTGTGGGGCCCGGTGGTCTCCTGTCTGCCGCCGACTTCGAGAACAAGCTGAGTGCGCTCGTGATCGAAGAACCACTGGTGACCGAGCACAGCTCCGATCGAGTCGTCGGCGCGATTGCCGAGCGGCGCGCCGAAGGAGCCCAGGCCGACGGCGGAGAACAGAAGGCCGGTCTGCCCGAGCGGACCGCCCGTTGTCGGCCCCCTGGCCGCGGACGAATAATTCTCGATGCCCCAAAATGCGTTCACGTAGATGATGTTTTCCGAATTCGTCCTGGTTCTCGACACTTCGGCGAACAGCAACACGCCGTCATCGGCCACGAGGCTGTCCCGTTCGAATGAGACCGAGCCGTTGGCACGGAAAGCTGTGTTGTAATGCCCGATCCGCTGGATCGCGGAGATGCCCAAATTGCCGCTGTCGCCGCCATTGCTCCTTGAACTCTCCGTATAGGCCATGTCCACGTTGACCGTGCTCTTTCTGAGGTCGGTTTCGGTGAACAATCCGAATATGTAGGCGTCGCGGTCTCGCGTGTTGTCGTCGCGATGAATGTTTCCCCAGCTGAACAGAAACGTTGCGCGCATATCCGGCGACACCCCGGGCAACACGATGGTGTCGCGGGTAACCGCGAACCCATCCATGATGTCGTTGAACATCATGCCTTCCTGGAAAAAAATCGGCTGGCGGCCGATCGAGAAGCCGATGTCGAATCCCTTGGCATCGGTCGGATCGAGCCGGGGGAAGATTTCGCCGAACTCGCCCTCGAAGAACAGTGTTTCTATATCCCCGTTGAGCTCAATCTCCGTACCGACACCCGAGGGCAGAAACTGGTGGCGGGTGAAACTGTTGTTGTCGTGGATCGGCGTGAATCCGAGCAGTACGCGCTCGGTGCCCGAAAGCTGAAGGTTGAAGAACAAGTCGAGCCGGTGGGCCCATTCCGCACTCTTGCGCGCGACCCGGTTGTCGAAATATCCGATCCCGGTCCGGTAATCGCCGAACATCCAAAGAGACGGGGTCCATATGGCGCCCGTAGGCAGCTCTATTCCGGGCTCGAGATTGCCGGTGTTGAGGAATTCGGGACCGATCTCTATGGGAGGGGCGGCTCTTGGCCCGACTTCGTCGCGCGGCGGATCGAGCTTTACAACGTCCTGCTCCTTGACCATCGGGATCGGCTTGTCGCTGAGCGCGCTGCCGGCATATGCCGCCGGGATGGCGCACACCACGACGACGGCCGCCATCAAGCAGGATAGGAGCAGGTTGCCCAGTGATTTCATGCCCTTGCCATCCCCACAAACGCCACCCGGTCACTCACCCTGGCCGGCTGCCCCCGACCGATCGCTCCTCGCGGCAGTCAGTCGATCCTGACTTTCGCCCGTCTCGTGTGCACGACCATCGCACCGTCAACCACCGCGTCGGCAATACCCTTGGGGCTCATGTTGTAGTCGAACCCCGCGATCTGAATGGCGGCAATCAGATTGACGGGAACCATCTGCGCGATCAGCTTCACTGAAATGGTGTAGACGCCGCCGGTGGTGAGTTCGTCAGCGTCCACCTTGTATTTTGCGGTCCTGCTGCCCAATGGTTCGATCGTCTTCTTGTGCTTGCGCGAGCCTCTCGGCCGGCCGTAGATGGTCGCCGCACGACGCTCGGGACGCACGAACGGCAACACCGCGGCCGATGTGTTGACGGCCAGAACCTGCTCACGCTCGCCGCCTCTGATCAGGCGGACGATGAACTTGGACTGCATGTTGAACAGGTCTTCGTCGAGCGGCAGTTCGCCGTTGTGGACGTAAAGCGAGTGCGCATCGCGGACGTCGCCGTTGGGATCGCGGTCGCCGGACTTGTAGACGACCCGGCCCTTTGGATCCCTGACCGTCACTTGCAGGAAGATGAGGCGCTCGGCATCGAAACCGGTCGGCACGCCGTGTCCGTCGGTTCCGTTCTTGACATCTATGGAGAAGTCGATGCCCCGGCGTCCGGCCCGTGCCACCTTGATCTTACTGAGCTTGAAGCCGTTCTGCAGGACTTCCCGGCGCAGCTTCTCCGCCGTCTTGAGGCGCTTGAACTGCGTGTTCAGGATTTCGCGCGCGTCGTACCTCTCGTCAGGCGACTTCCATGCCTTCGGGAACTTGTAGCCCTTGGGCACGGCGTCTTCGAACTTGTCGGTGCCCCACCCCGCTTTGTAGTTGAACTGCAGCCACTCGCGCATGGTCTTGAGTTCGGCGGCCTCGACATTGTGAGGGAACAGGCCGGGGTGAATGATCGAGTAATCCGGCCCGGCGAAGAAGTGGTTGGTCAGTTTCCGGTTCTTGGTCGGAACTTCACCGACGATCGCCGCGGGGCCGCGCTCATAACCGGACGCGACGCCCTGCACTTTGCCCATGTGGCAGTCCTGACACGTCTCGCCGCGTTTGGCGGCGGGCGAGCGCTGCCACTCGGCGAACGCCTCTTCGAGCCTGAACCCGTTGGGCAGGTTGACATCGTGGCACGAACCGCAGAAATGCGGAGTGGTCAGAGCGGCAAACTTCTTGGCCTTACCGTGGATCGCACGGCCCGGATCCTTGGACGACGTGCTGACATTGAAATCGCTCGATTTGAGCACACGGTTGAGCTCCCGACCGCCCGAGGGTCCATAGATCGGAGCGTAGATATCGCCTTGCTCAAGCGCAAAACGGCCGCTGACTTTGCCATAATCCTGGTTCAGCCGGTGGCACACCGTACAGGTGATGCCTTCGCGAGACGTGGGGTTGCGGTCGAGATTGGACGCGAAAATCGACTCGCCGAGATTCATGCCGACCTGATTGTGGCAGCGGATACAGAAATCGCCGGTCGTCGAACTGGTCTTCATGTTGATGGCGATCTGCATCGCCATATAGACCGGGCTCAGTTGGGCATAGGCATGGGACGAGACGGACCACTCCTCGTAGTGTTTGGGATGGCATGTGGCGCATGTGGTCGCCGAGGGGTACCGGCTTTCGGCAAACAGTTTCGCGTGCTCTTCGTCCGAGTCGGTTTTGGCCTTCGCCTTCTTTTTCTCGGGTGCAGGCGCGGCTTCCGCCTGCTCGGTGTCAGACAACGTGTCGTCCAGCAACAGGTCGTCCTGCCTGCCCTCCCCGGTGTCGAGCAGAAGATCATCGCTCTGTTGCGCCGCCTGCCCGCCGTCTTCAAGCAGAAGCTCGTCTTTCTGGTCAGCCGCTTGCGACCCGCTGTCCGCGTCCGCCGGCGTCTGGTCCGTGCTCTGCGCAACGGCCGGCTGTTCTGAGGTCTCTCCTTTGACATCGCCTGCTGTCGGACCGCTTTCAGGACCGGCATCCGGGGCGACCTGCAGGTCGCCCTTGCTGTCTGCAAGCAGAATTTCAGGATGAGACCGGTCAACACGATCCGGAACCAGGAACGCCCGAAGCCGGTGCTCGATCATGGAGCGATTATGCATTTCGGCGGTCCGCCCGGGCGAAACGCCCGCCCGGCTGCCCGCGACGGCTGTGTCACCTAATGAAGCCGAACCGAAACCCGACAACACTCCAGCGCTGCCGAAAACGAGGCTGGTGCCAAGAAGAATACCCAAAAAGAACTTCATCCTGCCGGCCCTCGGCAAACGAATCTTGGTGCTGAATTTGTTCGTGCACGGTACGTTACGGCCACAATGTTGGCAAGGTCGATCACGGTTTTTGACACATTTTCAGCATTGTTCTGACCCGTTGACTGCCGGTGGGCGCGTTCCTATCTGTTGAAGGCGGGATCCGGGAACGGTTGGTATTCGTGGAGTACTGACGAAATATGGGTTTCGAACGAGAACTTGCCGGTTGGGGAGGGAGACTCAACCGGGCCGCTGCGGCTGTTTCGGCCGGCAGGGCGAAAAGCGCCTGCGCGCGCGCCGGGATAGCCATGACGACGGGGCTTATTGCCGGGCTCTGTTTCACGTCCGCTGCGCTCGCCCGCGACGGCGGCGCAGAACACGAGCTCGCCGCGTATTCCAGGCATCATCCGGCCGTGCACCGGGCGTATCCCGGAGGCCCGGGCGCATCCCCCGACCAGCGTGCGGCCTTTGTCGCGTGGGTCTGCGGCCACATCGAACGGCAGGCCCGCGGGTGGAAGCTTCCGCGAGCCTATTTTGCCAGGCTGATCTGGAAGGAAAGCCGTTTCGACCCGAACGCCATCAGCCATAAAGGGGCGGAGGGCATTGCCCAGTTCATGCCGGCAACGGCGCGGCTGCGTGGTCTTGAAGATCCCTTCGACCCCGAGAGCGCAATCACCGCCTCTGCCAGGTTCTTGGCGGAGCTGCGCGATGAATTCGGCAATCTGGGACTGGCCGCCGCGTCCTACAATGCGGGGCCCGGGCGGGTCCGGAAATGGCGGGCCGGACGGTCGGGCCTGCCTGCGGAAACCAAGGATTACGTACTGTTCATCACCGGCCACTCGGCGCTTGCCTGGAGCAAGCCAGAGCTGCCCAAAACGGCCTTCGTCCTTGAAAAAGGACTGTCGTTCCAAACCGCCTGCCGCAAGTTGCAGATCCGAAGGGCGCCTCGGGCAAGATACGCCTATGCCTATAACAACCGGGGCATCGGCTACGGCCGCAATGGCGACCACGCGCGTGCCATCGGCCTCTACGACACCGCCATCGAAGTCAGACCGAAATTTGCAAAGGCCTACTACAATCGTGGCGGCGCCTATCGAGCTTTGGGCAAGTATGATCTGGCCATTGCCGACTACACAACGGCTATCGGGCTCAAGCCCAAATATGCCACCGCTTACAACAACAGAGGCGTGGCCTACCAGAAGAAGCGTGACTTCGACCGCGCCATCGCCGATTACGACCGGGCGATCAGACTCGATCCCAAGTATG
>JBPCWF010000324.1:0-5459 GCA_051009775.1 Hyphomicrobiales bacterium
GTGCGCACGCCCGGATCGAACTTGTCGAGCACATAGCCGCCGGTGCCCTGGCCGGACTCCCAATCGATGCCGCCGCCGTCCTTGGCCGGGCAGATCGCCAGGTGGTAGTCGTTCATCAGGAACGGGAAGTCCGCATTGCCGCCGTCGAGTACGACCACGACGACATCTTTGCCGTCGGCCTTGACGTCTGTGATCGGTTTGACGATGCCCTTGGCGGCCGACTTCGTGTCCTCGCCGCGGTGGTGGTTGAGCGATGCCACCACGTCATTGGCATCGAGCGTTTTGCCGTTGTGGAACTCGACGCCCT
This sequence comes from Hyphomicrobiales bacterium, assembly GCA_051009775.1. Classification (GTDB taxonomy): domain Bacteria; phylum Pseudomonadota; class Alphaproteobacteria; order Rhizobiales; family JAJFHB01; genus JBPCWF01. The sequence continues at coordinate 308 of JBPCWF010000324.1, forward strand.
GGCGCAGCTTGAAGCGCCAGGTCGCGGCGTCGTCGGAGGCTTCCCAGCTTTCCGCGAGTTCGCCCTTCAGCTCACCGGACGGGTCGATCTCGGTCAGATTGTTGCGCAGCTGACCAAAACTGACATTGATCATGTAGGAATCGAGCGTTTGCGCCGGGTCGAGCACATCGCTGGTGCCGCCGCCGGTCAGCGCCTGGCGGAAATGCCCGCCTTTCTTGGGCGTCGCGGCCAATGCGCTGTCGAAGATCGAGGTCGCGGCGCTGGCGGTCACGCCGGCGGCCATTGCGTACTGCACGAATTCGCGCCGGGTGATCCGTGGCTGCTTGAGCAGATCCTTCAGTTTCTTGTCTTTGGCCATGTTTTCCCTCCACAGGTCTTTGTTCTGGATTGTCTGATCGCAAATTTATCTGGACCGTTGATCCGGTCGCTCGATGCGCGCAACGCTTCACCGGGAAACCGGTCGCGCGGCGCCAGTTGATGTTGAACGGTTTACCCTCCCTGGGCTGTCCTGCTGACAGTCTTTGTCAGCAGGGTATATGCGGGAGACCGTTTGTGTCACCACCTAATTGCCGCCACCCGGCCGCTTCGGCGCGCCCGTGCCCGCGTTCAGCGCCCGGTCACGCCGTCCGCCAGCGGCCTGAACCGGACGATGTAGAATGGCGGCTTGCTTGTCGACTTGCCGGCATTGAGCAGGGCGGTTCGGTGGAGCTGATTGACCACGATATAGAGCATGCCGTCGGGCCCGTAGCTCATGGCGTCCGGCCAGGCGAGCCTGTCGTCGTCACGCATGAGCTCGCGGTATTTCCCGTCGCTGCCGAGTACGCCGAGCGCATTTGACTGCACCGCGGAGATGTAGACATTGCCCGCTGCGTCGACCGAGATGCCGTCCGAATAGGGCCGGGGACCGTAGACCTCGACCTTGGCTTCGAGCGCACCGGCGTTAAGCGTTTCGTCGAGCAGGTCGGCGGTGCGCACCCGATACAGGGTGTCGCCGGTCATCGGCCCGAAATAGAGCCAGACATTCTGTGCGCCGAGACCCACCGGGTCGGCCGCGACACGCGGGCTGAACGGGTCTCCGCTCTCCGGCGCCACCTTCAGCGTGCGGCCTTCGGCGACGAAGTCCTCGTCCTTCGCCACCACGGAGGCATGGTCGTGAAGCAGCCGCCGGTAATGGCCGTTCTTCAGATCGACCACGACGATGGCGGTGCTCTTGCCGGTGCCGATATTGCCGGTGTCGACGATGAACGCGACCTGGCGCGCGCTGTCGATCGCGAGATCGTTGAGGAAGCTGCCTTCCGGCGCGGCGTCCGGCGGGATTTCGATCACTCTTGCCAGTTTGTTCGAAGTGGTGTCCCAGCCGACCAGCTTGGGGCTGGTGCCGCGCCGCCCGCCATTGTCGAGCATCCACACCACGCCGCGCGTATCCGACTGGATGCCGAGCACCGCGTCGAACGTGTAGGGCCCTTCGTCGGCGTTCCAGGCGGCGTTCGGAAACGGTTTCAGCGACCCGTCCTTGCCGACTTCGGCAACCCTGAGCTTGGGCCCGTAGAATTGATGCAGGCTGATGATCATCCGGCCATCGGGGGTGAGGGTGATGTTGCCGGGCGCCTCGCGCAGTTCGGCCACGACCTCGAGCTCGATTTCATTCTGTCCGTAGGCAGGCACCACCGGGCCGAGGACGAGACCGAGCATGGCGACGATACGCATCCACTTCGAGAACATATGCACTGCACTCCGCAAACCTGGGTTCGGCCGAGACGATACCCTAGCGGGGCCGGCCTTTGAACCGGCGGGCCGTCCGGTTCACGGGCTTGTGTCTGCCGCCCCCTTGCTGACAGGACGTTGTCAGTAGGGTAGCGTTACATACTTTCCTCAGGAGAAACCCGTGCGCCGTGCCGACCGCCTTTTTGAAATCATCCAGATCCTGCGCAGCAAACGGCTGGTGCGTGCGAAGGACTTTGCCGAGAAGCTCGAAGTCTCCGAGCGCACGATCTACCGCGACATTGCCGATCTCGTGGCGACGGGCGTGCCGATCGACGGCGAGGCCGGGGTCGGCTACGTGCTGCGCGGCGGCTTCGACCTGCCGCCGCTGATGTTCAAGGAACAGGAAATCGAAGCTCTGATCCTGGGCGCCAGGATCGTCGAGTCCTGGGCCGACGCGGAACTGGCGGAAGCGGCGGGCAATGTGATCTCCAAGGTCGAGGCCGTGTTGCCAGAGCGCCTGCAGCGCCATATGAGCGAAACAGCGCTGCTCGCGCCGAGCCGGCATTATTTCGAACCGATCGCGTTCGAGGTCGGCGAACTGCGCCGCGCCCTGCGGCGCAAATGCAAGATTCATTTCAGCTACCGCGACGCCGAGGCCCGCGGCACCGAGCGCACGGTCAGGCCGCTCGCGGTGGCGTTCTTCGGGCCGGTGTGGCTGCTGGCGGGCTGGTGCGAACTGCGCCAGGACTTCCGGTCCTTCCGCCTCGACCGCATACACGCCTTCGCGGTGCTGGACGACACCTTCCGTGACGAGCGCGGCAAGACCCTGCACGACCTGCTCAAGCAGGATGGGCAGTGGTTGTCGGCCGGAGGGGCCTGATCAGGCGCTCATCCGCGTGTCGCCGATGATGCCTTCAACATCCGCGCAGATCGTTTCGATACCGAGCAGCATGTCGGCGCTGCCGCATTGCGACGGCAGGGGTCGGGTCGGGAAGGCGTGCAGCGCCGCCGCCAGCTTGTAGGGATCTGACGCCTCGTCCCGGGTCAGAAGCGCGGCGAGGTCGAGCCGGGCCGCCCGTTCGGCCCGCTCGGCCCGTGCCGATCCTGGGTCCGGCTGCGGCACCAGGATCGCCCGCTTGTCGAGCGACAGGATCTGGCACAGCATATCGTAACCGGCCGGTGCGATGACGCCGACCGCGTTCGGCATCAGCGCCGCGCAGCTGTCATGGCCGTCGAGCACGTCGACATTCGCGAACCGCGCTGCCCGGCTTTGGATGATCTTCCGCCTGGACTGCGGCATCAGCGGACCGAGCGCCAGCAGGGCCGGATGCGGCAGCGTGGCGTCGTGCTCATAGGCGGTCAGGACCCAGTCCATCAGCCCGGGCTCTTCGCCGCCGTCATCGGCGGTGACAAGGATGTAGGGGTTGGTAAACGGCTGGTCCGGTGCGGCGGAGGGCGGCCGGAAATTGCGTCTGAGATATCCGGTATAGGCCACCTTGGATGCGAGAGACGCCGGCGTGTCCGTATCCGACAGCGACTGGCTCATCCCCCGCGACCCGTAAATCCAGACCTTGTCGTAAAGCGCATCGATCGTCCCGAGCACGTCCGCGCTCATGCGCTCGGCCTCGTCGACGATGTCGGGCAGGGCGAGGGTCAGGGTGCAGCGGCGGGCTTTAAGATGTTCCAGCGTGTCGCGGATTTCCTCCGACAGTCCGAACGGGTCGCCATCGACGATCATCACGTCGGGCTCGAAGGACGCCGCGGTATTGCGGATGATGGTCCGGCGAATGGCCCGGGTGTCGCTCAGGTCGATATGATCGTCCATGGCGGTGTACTGGCCGTCATAAAGCTTGATCACGCTCGGAATCTTGACGAAGTCGACGCGGGCCCGAAGACCCATGCTGGTGGGGACCTGCGAGCCCGATATGATGAGGACGAAAAGCCCTTTGAACTTGCCGACCAGAGCGTTCGCCACGGCCCAGCAGCGGCGCAGGCGCCCGAGCCCGAAGGCGTCGTTGCAGTAGATCAGAATACGAGCATGATCGCGGCGGCTCATGATTGCCGAAGTCCTTATGTCCTGCCCGCCGCGTTAACGTCTGAGGCAGAACTGTGCCATAGCGCGCGATGCCCGCAAAGCGCAATCGGTGCGGTGCCGGCTAATTCCGCCGCGCAAACAGATCTAAACCGCGTGGCACCTGTAAATGAAGTACTTGCCGATGGTTATGCCGTCTGGCAGGGGCACGGGCTCCGCGTTCGGCAGGTTGAGCTCATAGACGCTGAGCGCGATCGCCCCTTCGGTGAACGCGGCGGGGAGCATTTCGCTCAAACCCTTCACGAGTTCGAGGTCGTCTTCGCGGTGACCGGTGCCGACATCGCAGTGGAGCAGGGCGAGCGTGCCGCGCATCCGGTCCACGGCGGCCGGCAGGGTCTCGCGCACGTCGCCGACGATCAGCCGGTCCTGCGGCGGCCGGAACTCGGCCGGGGCATAGGGTTCAAGGTCGAACACGTAGATCTCGCGCCCGGGCAGCGTCTCGCGCAGATGGTCGAACGAGCGTCCATTGCCGAGTCCGAACTCCCAGACCACGCCGGGCACGCCCTCGACAAGTTCGGCCGCAAGATTGATGCAGTCACGCTGGGCCTGCATGCGGCGGATGAAGGATTCAAGCCTGGACATGGCAACTCGGTGTTTTGTGGAAAGAGGGAATCGCGCCTCGCAAAGGCGCGGCACAATAGCATTTCGCATCCCCCGGTCAACAACCGGCTCCGTTCGCGCTTTTGCCACCACGGCAGGAAGCAGATCCGAAGCCGCCGTTGCCGGGTCGAGATCAGAAGGGCAGAGGATGACCTGAACCGGACCACCACAAAGAACGACCGGTAATGGTCTCCCAGGGCAACTTGCTACCCGGCCGCGGCGTGCCTTGTCTCTTGCGCGAAACGACGAAAAGCGTCTCTCATTTCGGCCAGCGTTCGTCGCGCCCCGGTCTGCAAATACTCCATCGCCTCCAGGGCACCATCGTGGGCGCGCTGAGACGACCCCGCGACACAGTCCTCGACCACCCGACAAAAGTAGTCGTGCTGGTGGGCGTCAACGAAAGTGTAATGGACGCAGACGTCCGTCAGCCCGCCGGTGAGGATCAGCGTATCGGCCCGCAAGCCCTTGAGAAGTATTTCGAGATCTGTCCCGAAAAAGCACGAATACCGGCGTTTCGCAATGAAGTAGTCGGTAGGCCGCGGATCCATCGCTTTTGCGTAGTCAGTCAATGGGTTCGTTTCAATGCAATGAACATCCTCGCTGCCATCCAACTCGCGACCAAAGTCGACATGATCAGGACGATGGACCTCTTTAACGAATATAATTGGCACATCAACGTCATGAGCGACGTCGACCAATTCCCTCGCCCTCGAAACTCTCTCAACGTAGCCCGGCATAGCTGGAATCCCACTCTCG
>JBPCWF010000325.1:0-7534 GCA_051009775.1 Hyphomicrobiales bacterium
TCCGCTCGCTTCGCGCATGCGTACGGTGACGCTGGCTTCGAGCGGCCGGGTGGTCTCGGGCAGTTCATCGAGTGCGACATTAATGACCGCATTGCCCTCGCTGTCGGTCGCGGGCAGTTCGGGCAGGGGCGTGCGCACCGGCAGCACCTGTTCGTCACTCAGCCCGAAACTGTAATCCTCGAAGGATTTGACCGTGGAGGTCGCGCGCACGGTCAACTCGCCTTCAAGCCGAAGCCCGGACGCCGGCGCGCCATAGAGGAAGCGGCCGGCGACCTTCGCCTGCGCCGAGCCCTCCAGGGCAAGCTGTTCGGTTTCGGCGGTTAGATCAAACTCGATGCGATCAGGAATAAAATCCTCTACCAGGAACTGATGCTCCGCCAGAGGCGCCGATTTGGGATCGGAATAGGCGCTGACCCGCCAGGTGCCGCGCATGGCGGTCGACAGGAGGTCGAGATCGACGGCATGGCCGCCGAGGCCCTTGTCCTGGCTCAGCACGCGGCGGAACTGGACGCCGTCCGGCCGCCGGAACACGAAGGTGAGGGGTAAGTCCGACGCGGCCCGGGCGTTGCGGTCGCGCACCAGGGCGCTCAGGTGGACGGTGGCGCCGGGGCGGTAAACGCCGCGCTCGGTATAGAGGAAGACATCGAGCGGGCCGGGCGCGGTGCGGCCCTCGACGCCGCGGTCGGACAGATCGAAGCCCGGCTTGGTGACATTTAGGAAGGCGTAGTCGACGCCGCCCGCGCTGGCCGTGACCAGGGCCGGTGCCACGCCGCCCTTGCCGCGTGCCAGGCCGGCTGTGAAATGCGCGTGGCCGTCGGCGTCCGTCGTTGCGGTGCCGAGGATTTCGTTGTTGCGTGCGATCAGCTTGATCTCGGCGGTGGCGATCGCCTTGGCTGAAGACAGCGAACGGACAAAGACATGGAGGCCGTCGTCGCCGGTCAGGACCGAGAGCCCGATGTCGGAGACGATGAACCACTGGGTCGCCCGGGCGTTCCAGTCCTTGGTCTTGGCGCCCTTCGGGTGGGCGACCATGACATAGACGCCGGGTTTGCGTTCGGGCAGGGCCTGATCGATCGGAAACCTGGTGGTGACTTCCTTGTTAAGCGCGCTCTCGACCGCGAGCTCGCCCTGCCAGATTTTATCACCCCTGGTGTCGCCGAGCTGCTCGCCGGAATATTTGTTGAGCTGCTCGAAGAACTGGTTGGAGCCGATCACCTCGGAAAGCGCCCGCTCGCCGACCCGGTAGAGCGTGACGTCGATCGCCTCGGTGTTGACCGTGACCATGGGGATGCCGTGGCCCGGGAAGCGCGGCAGGACGTAGTTGCGGCCGGTGAACCTGACCGTTGCGCTGCGGTCGCGGACATAGATGTTGAGCGCGGTCGGCCGTTCGAGAACCTCGCCGATGGCAGACGGGATTCCGGCCCTGACACCGACGCGGTAGCGCTGCCCGTGTTTCGCCCCGTCGATGCAGACCTGCTGGCCCTTGGCGTCGACCGCCGCCGGGGCGCCGTCATTGACGGTCACGAAGGTTGCGTAGTCCGTGTTGCGCGTGCGCAGTTTCTCGGAGAACCGGATGCAGATTCGCGGCGAGGCGCTTTCGGAATCGACCGTGTAATCGACGATCCGGAAGCCGCGCTGGGCATGGAGCTTGTCGTAGGCCGACCGGACCCATGCGGTGTCGGCGAGCAGGAGACTTGCCTTATAGGCCTCAAGCGCGGGCCGGAACTGCTGGCGGCGTTCCAGCGCGGTTGCGAGCAGGGCAAGCGACAGCGCGCGCTGGCCGGCTGAGGCGGAAATCGCATAGGCGTTGAGGGCAACTGACGTGGCCTCTTCCAGAAGCTTGGCGGTTTCGCTGTAATTGTCGCTCTTGACCGCGAGCGCGGCATAGGCGAGTTCGACCCACAGGCCGTGATCTCCGGGCTCGAACCGGAGCGCTGCCCGGTAAGCCCTGATCGCACGCTTTGGCTTGCCGCCGGTCATGGCCACCTTTGCGGCCTCGCGCAGGGCATGGGCGCCCTGTTGGGGCTCGGCCTTGCTGCCGCGCAACCGGGCGGCGTAGCGCTCGGCCTCATCCTGGAAGTAATTCGGCAGGAAGGTCAGGGCCGGGGGCTTGGCAGTCTCGGCGGGCTTGGTAGCGGTGGCGACAACCCGCCCCGCGACAGAGTTCTCGGCCGATTTCAGCTCACCGTGGTCGGTCTTGAGGAAGCACCAGCGCGCCTGCGTGTTGTAGGTGAACGCACGGCATTCGTCGTCACGCAGACAGACCTGCTTGCAGTTGTCGAGCGATGTCTTCTTTACGACCCGGTAGTCGAAGCCGAAATAGTCCGCCCCTTCCGAGACGATGACGCGGCGGTCGGCGACAGAGGCGTCCTGGGCGTGAAGACCGGTTGTGAAGACGGTCAGGAGAATGAGCAAGAAGGCGGCCGGACCGGCCGGGTAGCGTGAGCGCATGGAAACCTCGCTTAAACCTGCAGCACCGTTCCCCGCTCCCCGAATGTCATATTGCAACGCGGGACCCGGGTCGTCCAGTGGTCTGCACCCAGGTTACACCGAATTAATGTCGGCCGGGGGCGCCAGGCCCACGCATGGGCGCATCATCTGCGTCCGGCGGCGTTTGTGATCAAACGGTTTAACCCGGGATTAACCATGTTTCATGTCTTGTTGCATTCGGCAGCATTGGGTCCGTGTGCCGGCGATGGTCGTGCACGGATGACGGACCGACATTACCTGGATTGTTCGATGTTCAGCAGACTGCGCAAGTCAACCGGCACCATACGCAGCCGGACCCTGGCCAGCATCGCCGAATGCATGCCGGTCGCCGTGATGATGTGCGACCGGAAGAAGTTCACGATCACCTATGCCAATTGGGCGACGATCGAAGGGCTGAAGCAGATCGAACATGCGCTGCCGTGCAAGGCCGAGCACATTGTCGGACAGAATGTCGATATCTTCCATATCCGCGCGGACACGCAGCGCGACGTCCTGTCGGACCCGCGCGGTATGCCCTACCGGATGCATATCGACCTCGGCGGCGAGGTTCTCGACATGACCGCCAGCGCGCTTTACGAGGGCGGCAAATATGTCGGGCCGATGCTGACCTGGCGGCGCGTGACGGACCAGGTGCGGCTGGCAAACGGCTTCGAGGCGAATGTCGCCACCGTGGTCCAGTCGGTGTCGTCATCGGCCTATCAGCTGGAATCCAGCGCAAGTTCGATGGCGGCGACCGCGGAGGAGACCAATGCGCAGGCGACGACAGTTGCCCTGGCATCGGATCAGCTCAGGGCGTCGATCACCGAGATCGCACAGCAGGTCGGCGTCTCGAACCAGATCGCGCGCAAGGCGTTCGACGAGGCCAGACGATCGTCCGAACTGATCCATGAGCTGTCCGAATCGGCCGACAAGATCGGCGATGTGGTGAAGATGATCCAGGACATCGCCGAACAGACAAATCTGCTGGCCCTGAACGCGACCATCGAAGCCGCACGGGCGGGCGACGCGGGCAAGGGCTTCAGCGTCGTCGCCTCGGAGGTCAAGCAGCTGGCGCGGCAGACGGCCACGGCCACCGCGGAGATCTCGCAGCAGATCGGCGGCATCCAGAGCGCCACCGGAACCTCGGTCGAGGCGATCGAATCGATCAACACGATCGTCGACGAGATGTCGCAGATCTCAACGACGGTGGCCGCCGCGGTGGACGAACAGCTGGCAGCGACCGAGCAGGTCGCGCTCAACATCGAAGCGGTGTCGCAGGCCTCCGCCGAGACCGGGGGAACCGTCGGCGGTGTGCAGAGGGCGGCCAGCGAGCTTACCGAGCAGGCGACAAACCTGAACACCCGCGTCGGCGAGTTCCTCAACCGGATCCGCGCGATCTAGGCATTTCCGCCGAAGCTGCGCGGGCAGTCCTCGCTTTTGTCACACATCTTTCGCAAAACTATCGCAGGACTACCGCCTGGACGATCAGGCTCACGCGGCGCGTGAGGCCGGGTGAATATTCCTGTATGATCAGTTGTCGGACGGACCGGGACCCGCGCCGGGGACAAAGGCCCGAACCGGGGCAGGGGCGTGAACGTGCCTCCGAGGGACCGTCAAAGCGAGATGCAAGGGAGCGAGTAGATGAAACGACGTGGCATTCTTAGGGCGGCGTGCGCCGCCGTCGCGATTGCGGCCGGCAGCATGGCGGCACTGTGGTCCGTGCCGGCGGGCGCGCAGACGGAACTCACCGTCTACACCGCGGTCGAGGCCGAAGACCTCAAGCGCTATGCCGAGCTGTTCAACAAGGACCACCCGGACATCAAGATCAAATGGGTGCGCGATTCGACCGGCATCGTCACGGCCAAGCTTCTGGCGGAGAAAAACAACCCGCAGGCGGACGTGGTCTGGGGACTGGCCGCCACTTCGCTCCTGCTGCTCAAGAGCGAAGGCATGCTCGAGCCCTACGCGGCCAAAGGCCTCGACAAGCTGGATCCGAAATTCATCGACCAGAGCGATCCGCCGACCTGGGTCGGCATGGACGCCTGGGTCGCGTCGGTCTGCTACAACACGGTCGAAGCGGCCAAGCATAACCTGACCCCGCCCAAAACCTGGAAGGACCTCACCAAGCCCCTCTACAAGGGCCATGTGATCATGCCGAACCCGAACTCGTCGGGAACCGGCTTCCTCGACGTTTCGAGCTGGCTGCAGATGTTCGGCGAAGACGGCGGCTGGGAATTCATGGACGCGCTGCATGTCAACATCGCGCGCTACACCCATTCCGGCTCCAAGCCGTGCAAGCTCGCCGCCGCCGGCGAGATCCCGATCGGGGTCTCGTTCGCTTTCCGCGGCGCCAAGTCGAAAGCCAAGGGCGCCCCGATCGACATCATCGTGCCCGACGAGGGCGTCGGCTGGGACATGGAGGCGACCGCCATCGTGGCCGGCACCGAAAAACTGGAGGCCGCCAAGGCCCTGGTCGACTGGTCGATCACGCGCAAGGCGAATGAAATGTACAATACCGGCTATGCCGTCGTGGCGATGCCGGGAGTGGCCAAGCCGGTCGAGCACTTCCCGCCGAACCTGCTCGACAAGATGATCAAGAACGATTTCGAGTTCGCCGCCAACAACCGCAAGCGCATTCTGTCGGAATGGCAGAAACGCTACGATTCGAAGTCGGAACCGAAAGGCTGATACGACATACACGCAGGGCTGGCGCGGGTGGGCGCCGGCCCTTGCTTTCGGACCCGTCCGTGGCATGATTGGGTCCGCGGCTGAGGGGAGGGGTCAATGGAGACGGCTGGGGCGCAGGACGCCAGGCCCTATTTGCGCATCCGGAACCTGACCAAGGCGTTCGGGCATTTCACCGCGCTCAGCGACATTTCGCTCGACATCACGGAACGGGAGTTCGTCTGCTTCCTGGGGCCGTCCGGCTGCGGCAAGACCACGTTTCTGCGCGCCATCGCCGGCCTCGACATCCAGACCTCCGGCCTGATCGAACAGGCCGGCCGCGACATCTCCGCCCTGCTGCCCTCGGAACGCGATTTCGGCATCGTGTTCCAGTCCTACGCCCTGTTCCCGAACCTGACCGCGGAGAAGAACATCGCCTTCGGGCTGGAAAACACCGGGCGGAGCCGGCCGGACATCGAGGCGCGGGTGAAGGAACTGCTCGCGCTGGTCGGCCTGCCGGACCAGGGACCGAAATACCCCGCGCAGCTCTCCGGCGGCCAGCAGCAGCGCATCGCGCTCGCGCGCGCCATCGCCACGTCGCCGGGACTTTTGTTGCTGGACGAACCCCTGTCGGCGCTCGACGCCAAGGTCAGGGTGCACCTGCGCCATGAGATCAAGGCGCTTCAGGCCCGGCTCGGCGTCACCACGGTCATGGTGACCCATGACCAGGAGGAGGCGCTGACCATGGCCGACCGGATCGTGGTCATGAACCATGGCGTCATCGAGCAGGTTGGCACGCCGCAGGAGATTTACGGCGAGCCGCAAAGCCTGTTCGTCGCCGACTTCATTGGTGAAATGAACCAGGTCGAAGGCACAGCGGTCGGCGCGGACGAGGTCAGGCTGGGCTCCGTGACGCTGAGCTGCCCGCAACATGGACTTCGAGGCGACGCCCGCGCCGTACTGGCGATCCGGCCGGAGGATATCGTGCCCATGACGCCGGGCGCGGAACCGGGCAACGGTGCGGTCAATGTGGTCGATCTGACGGTCGAGGAAATGGAGTTCCTCGGGTCCTACTGGCGCACCCGTCTCGGCGGCGAACATCTCCACGGCGCGACGCTGACCGCCGATGTGTCGATCAACGCGGCGCGGCGGCTGTCCCTTGCAAAAGGCCAGAGCATGACGGTCGAACTGCCGAGCGATCGTCTCAAGGTGTTTCCCGCGCAAACGGGAGGGTGAGGCCCGATGACCGCGACCGATAGCGCAGTCAGCCGGCAGGCGGCCCCGGTGCGCCCCAGGCTCAGCCGCGACGACCGGATGATGCGCGGCTATATGGTCGCGATCGCGCTCTATCTCATCGTGGCACTGGCCCTGCCGCTTTACGCCATGCTGTCGAAGTCGTTCTCGACCTATGCGTTCGACCTGACCGCCTTTGCGTTTCAGGTCGATAAGGGAGAGGGATGGGGCGAGCCCGTCACCGCCGCCGGGCTCAACGGGACGCTCAAGGCCGTGGCCGCGGCCGACCTCGCGACCAGTGCCGACGGGCGGCTGCCCGTGACGCAGTTTTTCCCCGATTTCAACTTCCGCAGCGAGACGAAGTACCGGGTGCGGAACCTGCGCGCGGGCGGCGTGTTTCTGGCCGGCTCGTCGCGCATCGACGACACGGAATGGCACGAGTACACGTCCAACCAGTTTCGCCGGATCACGCTGAGGCCGGTGCGCGATGTCGGGTTTGCGAACTACCGGACCTATTTTTCCACGCCCGCGCTGTTCCGCTCGATCCAGAATTCGCTGTTCATCGCCGTGCTCAGCACGGTCATCACGGTGGTGCTCGCCTTCGGCTTCGCCTACGCGCTCAACCGCAGCTGCATGCGCTTCAAGGGCGTGTTCCGATTGATCGCCATGGCGCCGATCCTGGTGCCGTCGCTGTTGCCGGGCATCGCGCTGGTCTACCTGTTCGGCAATCAGGGCATGATCAAGGGGCTGCTGTTCGGGGCGTCGATCTACGGGCCGATCGGCATCGTCATGGGTTCGGTGTTCTTCACCTTCCCCCATGCCCTGATCATCATCGCCACGGCGCTCGCGATCTCCGATGCGCGGCTCTACGAGGCGGCCACCGTCTTGCGGGCCAGCCGCTGGAAGACCTTCTGGACGGTCACCATCCCGGGCGCCCGCTACGGGCTGATCTCGGCGATCTTCGTGGTGTTCAACCTGGTGATCACCGATTTCGGCCTGCCCAAGGTGATCGGCGGGCAATATAACGTGCTCGCGGTCGACATCTACAAGCAGGTGATCGGCCAGCAGAACTTCGAGATGGGCGCGGTGGTGTCGGTCGTGCTGCTGTTTCCGGCGCTGATCGCTTTCGTCGTCGACAGGGCGGTGCAGCGCCGGCAGGTGGCCCTGC
>JBPCWF010000326.1:0-5384 GCA_051009775.1 Hyphomicrobiales bacterium
CTCCTGCGCCGGCTACACCAACTCCAGGATGTGGGGGGTGACGCGCAACCCGTGGAACCCGGAATTCACGCCGGGCGGATCGTCCGGCGGCAGCGCGGCGTCGCTGTCGGCCGGCACGAGTACGCTGGCCACCGGCTCCGATATCGGTGGGTCGATCCGCATCCCGGCCTCGTGCTGCGGGCTGATCGGCTTCAAGGCGCCTTATGGCCGCAATCCGGAAGAGGCGCCGTTCAATCTCGATTTCTACTGCCATACCGGGCCGCTGGCGCGCACGGTGAGCGACTGCATTCTGCTGCAGAACGTCACCTGCGGGCCGCACCCGCACGACATCGCGACGCTCAGGCCCAAGCTCCGGCTGCCGACGAGCTACAAGCCGATCGAGGGCTGGAAGATCGCCTTCTCCATGGATCTCGGCTTCTTCGAGGTCGACCGGGAGGTTCAGGCCAACACCCGCGCCGCCCTCGATGTGCTCAGGTCGCTCGGCGCCACGATCGAGGAGGTCGAGCTTGGATGGGGTCCAGAGGTGCTCGATGCCGGGCTTGCCTATCTCGAACACCTGTTCGGCGCTTCGATCTCGCCGCTTCTGGACAAGCATGCCGACGAGCTCACGTCCTATGCCCGGATGTTCGCGGAGAAGGGCCGCAGCTCGACATCGATCGAGTTCCTGAAATCCCTGCAGGTCGCCGGCGATATGTACATGACGCTCGGGCCGATCCTGGAGAAGCATCATCTGTTCGTCTGCCCGACCAACGCGCTGCCCGCCGTGCTGGCGGATTTCGAGCAGACGTCCGGCACCGTGACGATCAACAACAAACTGGTAAACCCGATGCTCGGCTGGGTCATGACCACGCCGTTCAACACCCTGAGCCGGTGCCCGGTGCTCTCCGTGCCCTCGGGGCGGGCGTCGAACGGGGTGCCGACCGGCATCCAGCTTGTAGGCAAGACCTACCGGGACCAGGACGTGTTCCGCGCCGCCATGGCTTACGAAAACGTCAAACCCTGGTTCGCGTCAGAGGAATTGCGGCCGGCGCTTTAAAGGGAACGTGGCCAGATCCGCCGGTCAACCGAGATAGGCTTCCTTGACCTGGTCGTTCTGCAACAGTTCGTCGCCGGAGCCCTCGAGCACGATCTCGCCGGTCTCCATGACATAGCCGTAGTCGGCAGCCTGGAGCGCCATGAACGCGTTCTGCTCGACCAGCAGGACGGCGACGCCCTGCTGGCGGATCTCTTCGACCGTGTCGAAGATCTGCTGCACCAGCATCGGCGCGAGCCCCATGCTCGGCTCGTCGAGCAGCAGGAGACGGGGCTCCGACATGAGCGCGCGGGCCATGGCGAGCATTTGCTGCTCGCCGCCCGACAGGGTGCCCGCGACCTGGGTGAGCCGTTCGCGCAGAACCGGGAACATCTCCAGCATGCGCTCTTCGGCCTGCCTGACGGCCTGTTTGTCGTTGCGCAGGAAGGCCCCCATGTTGAGGTTTTCCTGCACCGTCAGCCGGCCGAAGATGCGCCGGCCTTCGGGAACCTGCACCACCCCCTTGGCCACGACATCGTGGGGCGCAACGTCGTTGAGCTGCTCGTCGGCCAGGGTGATCGTGCCTTCGGTGGCGGCGAGAATGCCGGAGACCGTGTTGAGGGTCGTGCTTTTGCCGGCACCGTTGGCGCCGATCAGGGTGACGATCCGGTCGTTGCCCACTTCGAGCGAGACACCGCGCAGGGCATGGATCTGGCCGTAGAAGACATGGAGATTATCGAGCTCGAGAAGTGCCATATCCCTGTGCGACCTACTTCAATGCCACTTGCTTGCTGCCCTCGGTGCCCAGATAGGCCTCGATCACCGCAGGGTCCTGCTGCACTTCATCGGGCGTGCCCTCGGAAATCTTGATCCCGTGGTCGAGCACGGACACCGTGTCGGAGATCCCCATCACCACCCGCATGGAATGCTCGATCAGAAGGATGGTGATGTCGCGTTCGTCGCGCACCTTGCGCACGAAAGCCATCATGTCGGCGCTCTCGCGCGGGTTCATGCCGGCCATCGGTTCGTCCAGCATCAGGAGCTTGGGCCGGGTCGCGAGCGCGCGCCCGATCTCGAGCCGGCGCTGTTCGCCGTAGGACAGGTTGCGGGCCAGGATGTCGCCGCGCCCGGTGAGACCAGTGAAATGCAGGATCTCCATCGCCGCGGCTTCCGCCCGCGCCTCGTCCTCGCGGGCGTGCCTGCTTTTCAGCACGGCGCCCCACCAGGTCGATGTCAGGTGGATGTGCACGCCGACCAGGATGTTCTCCAGCGCGGTGATGTTCTTGAACAGCCGGATGTTCTGATAGGTCCGGTTGATGCCGGCGACGGCGACTTTGTCGGGCGTGAGGCCGTCGATCCGATTGCCGGCAAAGACGATGCTGCCCGCATCTGGCGTGTAGAACTCCATGATGCAGTTGAACACGGTCGTCTTGCCCGCACCGTTCGGACCGATGATGGAGTGGATGCTGCCCTGCCGGACCGACAGGTTGAGCTGGTCGACGGCGATCAGACCGCCGAAGCGCTTGGTCAGATCCGTGGTCACCAGGAGAGGTTCACCGTTCATCGCGCGCCCTCCGCCATCTATTTCTGAGTGTCGGAGGTGGGAGGCGTTTCAGCGCCGAGCTCGGCTGCGATCGCCGCGCGTTCCTCGGCATCGACCCGCATCTCGCGCCGGCGCGCGGCCGAAGGCACCAGCCCCTCAGGCCCGATCCGCATCATTATCACAATCACAAGTCCATAGAACAGGAACCGGTATTCGCCGAACTCGCGCAGGAGCTCGGGCAGCCCGATCAGGGCAAGCGCGCCCAGCGCGACGCCGGGCAGGCTGCCCATGCCGCCGACAATGATCAGCGCCAGGATGTTGATCGAGATGATCAGCTGGAAGCTGTGCGGATAGATCGACGACAGCATGACGGCGAAGATCGAGCCGGCAAGCCCGGCGAATGCGGCGCCGAGACCGTAAGCCAGCAGCTTGACGTTGACCAGATTGATGCCGAGCGCCTGGGCGACGTCCTCGTCGTCGCGGATCGCGGTCCAGGCCCGCCCGAGGCGCGAATTCTCCAGCGCCCAGGCGATATAGGCCGCGACCAGCGCGCAGACCAGGGTCAGATAGAACAGGGAGACCGGATCGCCCAGTTCATAGCCCGCCGCGTTCGGGCGCGGGATGTTGAGCACGCCCTGCGCGCCGGCCAGGAGGGGCGCTGCGGCATCGGACAGCACGATGACCCGGACGATCTCGCCCAGGCCCAGGGTCGCGACCGCCAGATAGTCGCCCCGGACGCGCAGCACCGGCACGCCGAACAGGACGCCGACGACGATCGACAGAAGAACCGCGATCGGCATGGCCACCCAGTAGGACAGGTGGGCGAGCGCGTGGGGGCTGTCGGCGGTGAGCAGCGCCGTGGTGTAGGCGCCGACCGCATAGAACGCGACGAAGCCCAGATCGAGCAGGCCGGCAAGGCCGATCTCGATGTTGAGCCCCATGCCCATGAGCGTGAACAGGCCGACCATCATCAGCACCTGGCCGATGAAATTGCCGGCCGCGAGCGGGAACAGGAGCAGCAGCAGGAGGCCGAACGCAATGCCGGACAGGCGTATCGACTTCTGCTGAGCCTGAGGCAGGCGGCCGAAGCCGGCCTTGATCTGGTCGCTGCGCCACTGCCAGGCGGACATGACCAGGGTCGTCACCACGAAGATGATGACGGCGCCCTGAAGCGTCAGGCCGTCCCAGGTGAAAAGCGCCTCGCGTACGGTCTGAACCCTGCCCGGGGTCTGCAGCATGAGCTGGATCAGTTCCTGGAACAGGCCGGCGAGCCCGACCGCGCCCAGGCCGGCCACCAGAGGCCGCCTGATCTTCGGGTTCATGACGTAGAACACGACGCCCAGGGCACCGAGCAGGGCGGCGCCCAAGACCAGCAGCACAATGCCGAGGCCGACATCCTGATTGAACGTCAGCATTTTCAAAAGCTGCGGCTTGAGCTGGACAAAGACGAAGCGCAGCTTGAACTGGCTGATGATGATCGCCAGAACCGCGGCGACCGAGCCTGCGATCGCGCCGGCGCCCGCGCCCTGGAGCAGGAGATCGCGGTAGCCGCTGGCCTTGGTCTTGTAGGCGAGATAGAGCCCCGCACCGCCGGCGATCAGCCCGAGCAGGGCGTGGCCGAGCGACAGATATTCGTAAATCACCCAGCGCTCGTGAAACATGGTGAGGATGCCGACCATCGCGAAATAGAGCGCGATCCCGCCGAAGGTCAGGCCGGTAACAAGCGTGCGCCGCCACGGCGGAACAAATTTCTCTTTTTCCTGGCGACTGGAGGCAACGACGTCAAATGCCATGTCTCACCCCCTCACGCGCGTTTCGTGGCGAGCCGCTCGCCCAGTATGCCCTGCGGCCGGAAGATCAGGACCATGACCAGCATGGTGAAGGCGATCAGATCGCGCAGCTGGTAGGGCGCCTTGATGCCGATGCCGTCCAGGAACAGGGCCGGGCCGACCGATTCCACGACGCCCAGGAAGAAGCCGCCGAGCATGGCGCCGGGGATGTTGCCGATGCCGCCGAGCACCGCTGCGCTGAACGCCTTCACGCCAGGCAGGAAGCCCATGTAGAAATAGATCTGCTTGTAGACCATGCAGTAGAGCACGCCGCCGATGCCGGCCATGCAGCCGCCGAGGATGAAGGTGAAGATGATCACCTTGTTGACGTCGATGCCCATCATGGCCGCGGCGTCCCGGTCCTCCGATACCGCACGCATGGCGGTGCCCATCTTGGTGCGCTGCACGATCAGATAGAGAAACAGCATGGCGACCAGGGCGGTGCCGATGACGAAGTGCTGGACCAGGGGGACGTTGAAACCGAAGACGTCAATCGCTCCCTTCATCCACTCCGGGTCCGGATAGGAGCGGATGGTCGAGCCGTACATGCCGCGGAAGGAGTGCTGCAGGAAGAACGAGGCGCCGATGGCGCAGATCAGCGGCGCGAGGGTTGCGACGTGGCGGAACGGCCGATAGCAGATCCGCTCGACGGCAAGCGCGACGATGGAACAGATGATCATGGCCAGCCCCATGATCAGCACCATGGACATCACCGGATTGGCGTCCAGGAAGCCGGAGCGGTCAAGGCCGCGCGCCAGGAAATAGGCGGAGAACGCCCCCGTCATGGTGATGTCGCCATGGGCGAAATTGATCAGGCGCAGGATGCCGTACACCATGGTGTAGCCGAGCGCGATCAGGGCGTAGATGCCACCGATGGTGAGGCCGAACATGAAAAAGTCGAACCATTGCTCGATCGAGTAGCGGCCCTTGATCAGGGTTCCGATGCTGCCGCCGACCACGACGATCAGGACGCCGATGCGAAGCGACCACAGGATAATGT
>JBPCWF010000327.1:0-4508 GCA_051009775.1 Hyphomicrobiales bacterium
ACACCACGCCACGCGCCAACTACCGACGCGCGGCACCTTTGCTCGCCCGCGCCATGCTTTCGGGAAACGAGATCCGCAAGGGTCTGGCCTGGCGCAGGGACCTGAAAAAGCGTGCGGCCCTGTTCCGCTCCGGCGTCGACGGCGTCCGGATCGAGGGCGGCGATGCCGTCGAGGACATCTCCTTCCATGCGGGCGGGCGCTCCGAACGGCTCGCCTGCGACATGGTTCTCTTGCACGAGGGTGTTGTGCCCAACACTCAACTCGCCATGGCGGCCGGCGCCGGGCACGACTATGACCCGCTTCAGGCGTGCTGGAGGCCGCAAGTCGATGGCTATGGGCGCACCAGCGAGACGGGCATCCTTGTCGCGGGAGATGGCGCGGGCATCGGCGGCGCCGAACTGGCGGCAGAGGCAGGACGTCTCGCGGCCTTGGCGGCAGCGGCCGATCTGTCCCGGCTTTCGCCGGAGGAGGCGGCACGGCAGGCCACCGCCGCGCGCGCGAAGATCGACCGCAAGGCATCGCTGCGGCGGTTTCTGGACACGCTCTACCGGCCGCGCGACGAGGTCCTGGCCCCGCCCGACGACGAGACCATGGTGTGCCGCTGCGAGGAAGTCACGGCCGGCGACCTCAGGCAGGTCGCGGCCATGGGATGCCTTGGTCCGAACCAGGCCAAGGCCTTCACCCGGTGCGGCATGGGGCCGTGCCAGGGGCGCATGTGCGGCCTCGCATCCGCCGCCATCCTGGCACAAGCCACCGGGCAAAGCGTGGCCGAAACCGGACATTTGCGAATCCGCGCACCGATCAAGCCGATTACGGTCGGCGAACTGGCGGCACTGGAAGGGGTCGGCGCGCCGCCCGACATGGGACCGCTCCTGCCGACCGCGCCCGATGACGGGGACGAGGCATGAACGACGCCGATGTCGTTGTCATCGGCGGCGGCATACATGGCTGCTCGGCGGCGCTCAATCTCGCCCGGCGCGGCCTTGATGTCGTGCTGCTTGAGAAGGATCACGTCGGTCGTCACGCCTCCAGCGCCAATGCCGGCGGCGTACGCACCTTGCTGCGGCACCCGGCGGAGGTGCCGCTCGCGCTTGCGTCGCGCGAAATCTGGCACGACATCGGCTCGGAAGTGGGCAACGACTGCGGCTATCACACGGTCGGCCAGGTGGCGGTCGCCGAAAACGAGCAGGCGCTCGAGGATCTCACCGCGCGTGCACGGCAGATGCGCGACCTTGGCCACGATCACGAGGAGCTGATCGACAGCAAGACGGTGAAGGAACTGGTGCCGGGCATCGCGCAAAGCGTGCTTGGCGGCCTGGTCGTGCGTGACGACGGCGCCGCCAGCCCGTTCCATGCGACGCGCGCGTTCAGACATGCGGCGGAAGCTCGGGGCGTACAGATCCATGATGGCGCGGGCGTGGAACACCGCGAGCAGGCGGGGAACGGCTGGCGGGTCCGGTGGAACGGCATGTCCGTGCGGGCGGCCGCGGTGATCAACACAGCGGGCGCATGGGGTGACCGGGTTGCGGCGATGGCCGGCGAGACCGTTCCGCTGTCCTACTTCCTCCCCATGATGATGGTGACGGCCAGGGTCGACCCCTTCCTCGAGCCGGTGATCATCAACACCGCGCGGCCGTTGTCCTTCAAGCAGATGCCCAATGGCACTCTGCTGATCGGCGGCGGACGGCCGGCCGAAGGGGACAGGGACGAGATGACCTACCGTCTGGACCTCAAGGGTCTGAGGGCCAGTGCGGAGACCGTCGCCGACCTGTTCCCGATGCTTGAGGATGTGTCCATTGTGCGCGCATGGGCAGGGTTCGAGGGCCGCTTTGAGGACGACATTCCGGTCATCGGCCCGAGCCGTGTGGCGCCAAATCTGTTCCACGCCTTCGGCTTCTGCGGCCACGGATTCCAGCTCGCGCCGATTGTCGGCAGGCTGCTTGCGGAACTTGTGACGGAGGGCACGGCGAGCCTGCCGATCGACGCCTTCGCGGTTGACCGGTTCGCCGCGGATGCACAGCAACCGGAGGCTGCCTGCAATGCCTGAGGGGAGGGCGTACCATGCGTCTTGAACCGGCACTTGCCAAACGTATCGCGGGTGACGGCGATCTGTGGCGCGAATTCGAAGCGGTCTGCGATTGCGGCGGCCGTCTGGCCGGCACCGAAAGCGAGCGCCGGGCGGTAGAGCTTGTCGCCCGGTTGGGGGCAGACGCGGCCGGTGGCGCACCTGCCTGTTTGCTTGCCGTGCCTTATGATGGCTGGACGGCGACCCACGCGGAGCTCAGGCTCGGCGATGGCACGGGCGTGCCATGTTATCCCCTGGTGTGTTCCGTCGCGACGCCTGAAGGCGGGTTGACCGGGGACGTCGTCGATCTCGGCCGCGGCACACCGCAGGACTTCGAAACCCATGCGCACGACCTTGCCGGCCGTATCGCCCTGGTCCGCCATGAGTTGATGTTCGCGGCCGATACAATCCACCGGAGCCGGAAATACGAAATGGCGCGGGACCGGGGGGCAACCGGGTTCCTGATCGCCGGGCCGCTCGACGATGCGATTGTGGCCGGGTCTTCGAGCCGGTTTGGCGCGGGCGACATTCCGGCCATGGGCGTCAGCCCGCAGACCGCCGCCCGCCTGGAACGGACGGAACAAGGCTGGCCCGCGGCAACCCTCGTGATCGAAACTCAGGAAGCGCCGGCCGAGGCGCGAAACGTCATGTTCGAGATGCCCGGCCAGAGCGACGAGTGGGTCGTGCTCAGTGCCCATATCGACGGCCATGAGATCTCCGAGAGCGCCATGGACAACGCGTCGGGCGTTGCCGCCGTCCTGGCGGCGGTCCGGTGCCTTGCCCCGGAGATGCACCGCTTCAGGCGCGGGCTTCGGGTCATGTTTTTCAATGTCGAGGAATGGGCGCTGACCGGTTCGGCACATTATGTCGGCGGGCTGCCGCAGAACGAACGGGACAGAATTGCGCTCAATGTCAATCTGGACTCCGTCTCCGGAAGTCCCAACCTCACCGCGCTCACCAGCGGGTTCACCGGGCTCGGCCCGTTCTTGCAGGGCGTCGCGGCGGCCAACGGGCTGAACCTGCGCTGCCACATGCCACTGATGATGAACTCCGATCATGCCAATTTCGCCATGGCCGGTATCCCGGCATTCCGGCTGGTCGCGGGCTTTGACGAGCCGGATGCCGGCCTGCGGCACGTATTGACGCCGGCGGACACCAGGGACAAGGTTTCACCGGGTGAACTGCGCGGGGCAGCGCTGCTGGCCGCGGCCATCGCCTGTGCTGCCTGCAACGCAGACGCCGAAACGGCCGCCGGCTGGCGGATCACAGAGTGAGGTGAAATGAACCCGGTGAAGCAGAAGCTGCTCGAGCGGATCGACCGCGACAGCGATCTGCTTGTGAACTATTTGCGCGACTTCATCCGCTGCCCGAGCCCAAACCCGCCCGGCGATACGCTTGAGGCGGCGGCTCATGTGCGCGGCCTGCTCGATCAGAACGATGTCGATTACCGTGTCATCGCGCCGAACGAAATCATGCCCAACATCGTTACAAGCTTCGACGGCGCCAGGCCCGGCCGGCATCTCGCGCTCAACGGCCATATCGACGTCTTTCCCGCGGGAGACGGCGCCGGCTGGACCAAAGACCCCTGGGGCGCGGAACTGATCGACGGCAACATCTACGGCCGTGGCGCCTGCGACATGAAGAGCGGAACCACGGCGTCGATCTTCACTTTTCTCTATCTCAGGGAGCTTCGTGAGGAGCTGTGCGGCAGGGTGACGCTTTCCGTCGTCTCGGACGAAGAGACATTCGGCCCCTGGGGCGCGCGCTATCTGTTCGAACATCATCCGGAAATCATCGGCGACTGCTGCCTGAACGGCGAGCCGACGGGGCGCGAGATCTACCGGTTCGGAGAGAAGGGGCCTCTGTGGCTGCGCTTTACCGTCAACACGCATGGAGCGCACGGCGCCTATGTCCACCGCAGCAAGAGTGCGACATCGATCGCCGCCAAGGTGATCGGCGAGCTTGAGATGCTGCAGGATCTGGAGCCGCCCGCCGACGACAATATCACCGCCGCGCTCGACGGCATCTCGGACATCGTCGACCGGGCCTGGGGCGAGGGCGCCGCACACAATGTCCGCCGCATAACCGTCAATCCCGGCATGGTCTCGGGCGGCGTGAAGGTCAATATGGTGGCCGCCCGGTGCAGCTTCGAGGTCGATATCCGCCTGCCCAACGGGTTCGACGTCGAGGACGTCCGTCAGCGGGTCGATGCGATCGTGGCACGTTTCCCCGAAGCCGGTTACGAGCAGATCCTCTACAACCCGCCGAACTGGTCGCCGCCGGATACCGAGATGGCCGGCTATGTCCGCGCCAATGCGAAGGCGGTCTCGGGCGTTGAGCCGGTGCCCGCGGTCAGTCTGGGGTGTACCGATGCGCGCCTGTGGCGGTACCATGACGTGCCGGCCGTCGTGTTCGGTCCGTCGCCGATCGAGATGGGCGGCGT
>JBPCWF010000328.1:0-3261 GCA_051009775.1 Hyphomicrobiales bacterium
TTCTGGTCGCTCACGATCCGGGGCCGCAAGGCGCTCTACGAGCACGAGGGGCCGGTCAGCTATACGGTCGCATCACGCGAGCAGCCGGCAAATCGGGGAACCCCGTTGTGGGCCGTCACCCTGGTCCGCCAGGGCCTGCGGGCAGAACGTATCCTGATCGTGCGCCAGGAGGACGGGACCTGCGACACCGGCATGTCGGCCCACGAGTTCCCGTACAGCGCCCTGATCCTGGGCGCCGAACCGGACATCTATAGATCGGGACCGTTCATGGGCTGCTGCAGCATGCCGCGTCAGGACTGAGGTAGCCCGGTGGGATCAGCGCGGCTTGCGCGCCATGTGGCGCGCCTTGAGGCGGCTGAGGGTCTGGTCGTCGAACAGATACCCAGCTTCGCGCTCGATGCGCAGAAGCGCATGGGCCTCTCGGGCCCACATGTAGCCGTTCCATGCCTTGGCCAAGCCCCGGAGGCGGGACCTGCCGCCGGTTCCGGCGAAGTCGTTCATGTCTGCTGTACGTGCCATCGCTTGTCTCCTTTTTGCGCCACCCGCGGGGAGAACGGGGCGGCCATGTTGGAACAGACGCAGAAGGCAGTTGCGTCAACATCACTGACCAAATATATGGCCGGGAGCCGCAGCCACAACCGACACTTGTGCGACGCTGCACTGCGTCTGATGCCTGGCAACAGGCTTACAGCCCGAACGTCATGCGCGGACTTGGCCCGCGCATCTCGCGGCGCGCCGCAGATTGCCGGATCAGGTCCGGCAATGACGAGGGGATACGCTTGAACGAGAAGCGCTCCGGACCTGATCCAGGGCCCAGGGAAGCACGCATCTGCCGTGCACGCCGCCCTGGGCCCCGCATCGAGTGCGGGGCGTGATTTCGTTGCCGTGGTTTAGGGCTTGCGGGCGAGGTGTTCGGCCTTCATCCCGCGCACGGTTTCGCCGGTGAAGTGGTGTCCGGCTTCACGCTCGAAGCGCGCGAGGCCGAAGCCTTCACAAGCCCACATGAACCGGGCCCACGCCCTGCGCGGGGTTGCGAGCCGAATTCCGGCTCCAGGATTACGTTCGGTGTCCGCGAAATCGCGGATGTCTGCTGTACGTGCCATTTTTCCTTTTCCCGTTGCGCCGTCCGCGGGGAGGAGCGGACGGCTACGAGGCTGAACATATGGCGCCAAAGGACAGGCACAACTGACGATTGTGCGACGCAGCGTTGCGTTTGCCGCATGGCAGCAGGAGCGCGATGAGGCGTGCAGACGTCAATTCACGCTGGGATTCGGCAAGATGCTACTGGGGTTTGATCTCGGTTTCGCCCAAGACGGCCAGGGTTCCAGGATCGACGGATTTGAGCACAAGCCGCCCGGACCCCGCTTCCCGGTAGATCAAACGCACCGAACCTTCCTGCAGCGCCGCAAGCAGGACCACCTCGATCTTTTCCGCGACCATTACCTTCGCGCTGCCATCGGGTTTGGCCAGGATGAAATGTCGTTCATCGCCGCTGGAATACTTGCCGTCACCATTGCTGTCGGCCGGAATCACTGAAACCGCGATGAGCGAAACAGGCGCGGCATCGTCTTCCGCGATATCCCAGCGGCGCAAAACGACGCCGGTTTCCTTTCCGCGGAGCCACCATGATGTTCCCTGAACTGAATTCACAACCAGATAGTCGACAACCTCGGCCGTATTGACTTGAGAACTTAAAACGGGACGGGTGTGAATCAATCCGAAGGGCGCAATCACTTCCGGGATACCGCGAAGCTGCTGAAACGCTCCAAGTCGCACGCTTTTGGCAGGCTCCGGTTGTTCGTCAATTCGCGCATAGGTGGTGCCCCGGAGGCTGTAGTAAGGCTCGGCTGCCGGATAGAAATACTCATACGTTGAGTAAATCAGCACACCTCCAGCCGCCGTCGCAAGCAGCCCTGTGAACAGAAGCAAGACCGCGTTGATTCTCCAGATGTATCGGAAAAATCGGCTGACCTTCGACATTGTCGGCTTCCTTCAGACAAGTGAACCGGCGCCACGCCGACGAGCATTCGGCCGCCGCTTCGAAGCGCCGTTCCGCCGTCCGCCCGACTCGACCGACATCGCTACTCCGCATCCGGCTGGTTGGCGGGATAGGCCTTGTCGAAGGCCTCGAGCCCGGCGCACGCCTCTGCCACCGCACGGATCTTGGGATACGGCTCCAGATCGAACTTGAAGCGCCGGGCGTTGTACAGTTGGGGAACCAGACAGACGTCGGCAAGGGTCGGCGTGTCGCCGAAGCAATAGTGATCGGCCTCGATCTCCTGCTCGATGCCGTCGAAACCCGCCTTCAGCCAGTGGTGATACCACGCCGTCACCGCATCCTCGTCCTGGCCGAGTTCGTTCCTGAGATATTGCAGCACCCGCAGATTGTTGAGCGGGTGGATATCGCAGGCGATGTTGTCGGCGACCGCGCGCACGCGCGCCCGGCTGACCGGATGGTCGGGCAGCAGCGGCGGCTCGGGATAGACCTCCTCGATATAGTCGAGGATGGTCATGGACTGGGGGATGACCGTGCCTTCCGCCGCGCCGCTCAGACCCAAAGCCGGCACCAGCCCCTGCGGGTTGAGCCCAAGATAGTCCGCCTGCTTGTGATCGCCGTGTCTCAGATGGATCGAGGCGAGTTCGTGCTCCACGCCCTTCAGATTGAGCGCGATGCGGACGCGGTAGGCGGCGGAGCTTAGATAGTAGGAATAGAGCTTCATGGAGGCGGGCCTTCACTCGATGTCTGAAGGCCCGCAGTCTAGCAGATCGTGCCGCCCTGCCTATGTGTCCGTGAAGACCACCGGGAAGTCTTCGCCGCCGAAGGGCGCGCCGTCGTCGAATTCGAGATCCGGGAACGGCGGCGACGTCGTGCCGGCGCGTTTGACGAAGGTGGCGTCGTCACCGACCCAGCGGGTCGAGATCACCCGGCGGCGGGTGCCTGAGCTGTTGGCGGGCGCGCCGTGCAGGGTGCGGAAGTTGAACGCCACCGCGTCGCCCGGCTCCATGGCCCAGCCGCGAATCTCGAACTGGTCCCGCTCGGCGTCGATGTCTGGCGCCGCCTCGCTGTCGTCTCCCTGATAGAGGTCGGTGCCGTCGAACCGCTTCGGCTTGAAGTCCTTGCCCCAGCGATGGGAGCCGACGACATATTCGATCGAGATGTCGCGCGCGACCGGATCGAGGGGCAGCCAGAAGCTGACCGTCTGGCGGCCCTCGACGAAGTAATAGGGCTGGTCCTGATGCCAGGGCGTGACAATGCTGGTA
>JBPCWF010000329.1:0-3111 GCA_051009775.1 Hyphomicrobiales bacterium
TCTGCCTCCGTAACCTCTGAGGTCGCCTGAACCTTCGCGACACGACATCCGCACAGCTTGACATACGCCGGGCTTGCCCCGGGCACCCATGGCCGTTAAACGCTGCCCATGGCGCCTCCTATTTTGACATTGCAGGACACACATCTGACCTTCGGCGGCACGCCGCTGCTCGAAGGCGCGGAGCTCTCCATCGGTGAGCGCGAGCGCCTGTGCCTGGTCGGACGCAACGGCTCGGGAAAGTCGACACTGCTCAAGATCGCGGCCGGGCTGATAGAGGCCGACCGGTGCGAGCGCTTCGTCCAGCCGGGCGTCACGATCCGCTACCTGCCGCAGGAGCCGGATCTTGCCGGTCACGATACGGTTCATGACTATGTCAATGAAGGCCTGGCGCCGGGCGACGATCCACACCGGGCGCGCACCTTGCTTGAACATTTCGGGCTCAGCGGCGGCGAGGACCCGGCGACGCTGTCCGGCGGCGAGGCGCGGCGCGCGGCCCTTGCCCGGGTGCTGGCGGCCGCGCCCGACATCCTCATGCTCGACGAGCCGACCAACCATCTCGACCTGCCGGCCATTGAATGGCTCGAGCGCGAGCTTGCCGGCACACGCTCCGCACTGGTCCTGATTTCCCACGACCGGCGGTTCCTGGAGACCCTGTCGCAGACCACCATATGGCTGGACCGCGGCCTGACCCGCCGGCTCGGGCGCGGGTTCGGGGCGTTCGAGGCCTGGCGCGACGAGACCCTCGAGCAGGAGGAGAGCGACCACCACAAGCTCGGGCGCAAGATCGTGCGAGAGGAGCACTGGCTGCGCTACGGCGTGACCGCCAGGCGCAAACGCAACCAGAAGCGGCTTCAGGCTCTGCACGACATGCGCGCCAAGCGACGCGATTTCCGGCGCGCCGCCGGCGGGGTCAAGCTCACCGTGATGGAGAGCGAGGCGTCGGGCAAGCTCGTGATCGAGGCCAAGAACATCTCCAAATCGTTCGGCGACCGGCCGATCGTGCAGGACTTCTCGATCCAGGTGCGCCGCGGCGACCGGATCGGCATCGTCGGCCCGAACGGCGCCGGCAAGACCACGCTGATCAACCTGATCACCAGCGGGCTCGAACCCGATGCCGGGACGACCCGCCTCGGCACCAGGCTCGACATGGTCACGCTCGATCAGGGGCGCGAGAAGCTCGAGCCCGGCTGGACCGTGCGCGACGCGCTCACCGGCGGGCGCGGCGACATGGTTCATGTCAACGGCAAGCCGAAACACGTGGTGAGCTACATGAAGGACTTCCTGTTCCAGCCGGAACAGGCAAACACGCCGCTGCATGTGCTGTCCGGCGGCGAGCGCGGACGGCTCATGCTGGCGCGCGCGCTGGCCGAGCCGTCCAACTTGATGGTGCTCGACGAGCCGACCAACGACCTCGATCTCGAAACCCTGGATCTCCTGCAGGAGATGCTCGGCGACTATGCCGGCACCCTGCTTCTGGTCAGCCATGACAGGGACTTCCTCGACCGGGTGGTGACCTCGGTGATCGCGTGGGACGGCACGGCCTCCGATCCCCGCTGGGTCGAGTATGCCGGCGGATACAGCGACATGGCGGCCCAGCGCTCAGGCGCCGCGCCGCAGGCACCCGAGGCGGATGCAATGGCGCGCAAGCCGAAGTCCGCGCCCGCCCCGGCCCAGGCGAAACAGAAGCGCAAGCTGTCGTTCAACGAGAAGCACGCGCTTGAGACCCTGCCCCAGGCCATTGCGGACCTGGAGGCGGAAGCCGCACGGCTCCAGGAGGCGCTCGCCGATCCGGAGCTCTACGCCCGCGATCCGGACCGGTTCAGTTCGACCGCGACGGCGCTCGAGGCGGCGCGCCAGAAGCTGGCGCAGGCGGAAGACCGCTGGCTCGAACTCGAAATGCTCAAGCAGGAACTGGAAGAGACATGACCGAGATCTATGTCGATGGCGACGCCTGTCCGGTCAAGGACGAGGTCATGCGGGTCGCCGAGCGCCATGGTCTGACCGTGCACTTCGTCAGCAATTCAGGCCTTAGGCTCTATGACAGCCCGTTGGTCAACCGGGTGGTGGTGGCCGAAGGCCCGGATGCCGCGGACGACTGGATCGCCGAGAACATCACCGGCGAGGACATTGCCGTGACCGCCGACATCCCGCTTGCCGCGCGCTGCCTGGACCACGGCGCGGCGGCGGTCGGGCCGACCGGCAAGCCGTTCACCAAGAACTCGATCGGGGCCGCGCTCGCCATGCGCGACCTCAACGCCCACCTGCGCGAGACCGGCGCGATCGGCGGCAACGCGCCAAGCTTCACAAGACGCGACCGCTCCCAGTTCCTGCAGGCGCTCGAACAGGCGGTGCAGGACCTGAAGCGGCGCTAACCCGCGGGACCAGAAGCGGCATGTCATCCGTCCTGTCGCCAACGACCGCACAGTTGCGCTAACATCCAGGCCCATGACGGGCGACCTTCCAGAAATCGACCTGGGCGCGAAGCGGCTGTTCGAGATCGTGCGCATCGAGCACGGCGTCGCCGGACGCGACCGCGACCCGCACCGCCACCGCTACTACGAACTGATCTGGGTCGAGTCGGGCGGCGGCACGCACGCGGTGGATTTCATCGACTGCCCGATTGCGCCGGACCGGCTCCATGTGATCGCGCCGAACCAGGTTCATCAATGGCACGACAACGACTTTCGGGGCTGGATGCTGCTGTTCGGGCAGGCGCTGCTCGACCGGGACGCGACCGGCCGCCTCAAATTTGGATCCGGGCTCTACATGCGGCCCGACGCGCCGCCCGAGGTTGCGCTTGACGAGGCGACCGGCGCGGATGTTCGACCGCTGTGGGACCTGCTTCAGCGCGAGCGCCGCACAGAGCCGCCGGACTGGCACCAGATCCGGCCGCTGCTCGCCGCGCTCATGGCCGCAGTCGCCCGCATCGCCAGACGCCAGAACGGGCTCGGTCTCTACCGTTATGCGGAGCGTATCGAAGCGCTGCTGAAACTGGTCGACCGTCACTTCCTGGAACACCGGTCGACCGCGTTCTATGCCGCGGAACTCGGCATCTCGGCCAAGCGGCTCAACCAGATCGCGCGCCAGGTCATGGGCCGCACGGTGCTGCAG